>DBXD01000025.1:4678-4892 GCA_002309425.1 Cyanobacteria bacterium UBA1221 | reverse complement strand
AAAAAGTTAAAGCCCGTGAGGGTGTAACTTCCGATACTGAAGTTTCTGCTGAGGGTTGGAAGTCTTTGATTCCTATCTACAAATCAACTATTAAAGAAGTTACGGGAAAAGACTTCCCGCAAGATCCGTATGTACAACTTCAGGAAGCTATTGAAGCGGTATTCCGTTCCTGGAATATTCCTCGTGCGGTTGCATACAGAAATATGAACAAAAT
>DBXD01000025.1:0-4546 GCA_002309425.1 Cyanobacteria bacterium UBA1221 | reverse complement strand
AATGCTCAGGGTGAAGACGTTGTTGCCGGTATCAGAACTCCTAAACAGATTGCTGAACTTGAAACGGATATGCCTGACATTTATCGTCAATATGTTGATATTGCAAAACAACTTGAAAAAGGTTATCACGATGTTCAGGATATGGAATTTACCGTTGAAAGAGGTAAACTCTGGATTCTCCAAACCCGTAACGGTAAGAGAACAGCCAAAGCTGCTATCAAGATTGCTGTTGATATGTACAGAGAAGGTATTATAACAAAAGAAGAAGCTATCAATCAGGTAGATCCTTATTCTGTTTATCAGGTATTGTTACCTTGCTTTAACCCTGATAAAGTTAAACACTCTCACAAAGTTTCAAAGGGTGTAAACGCATCTCCGGGTGCTGCAGTCGGTAAGATTGTATTCGATACAGAAGAAGCTGCTCGCAGAGGTGAAGCAGGCGAAAAAGTTATCCTGGTAAGAATTGAAACCTGTCCTGATGATATTCACGGTATGGCTGTTTCTCAGGGTGTTCTTACTTTAAGAGGCGGTGCAACTTCTCACGCAGCAGTTGTCGCTAAAGGTATGGGCAAACCTTGTGTATCAGGTTGTGAAGATTTAATCATTGACCTTGCAAAAGAAACAATCACCTGTTCTGACGGAACCGTATTCCACAAAGATGATATTATTTCTCTTGACGGCGGTACGGGTGAAGTTATGGAAGGTGCTATCGAAATGGTTCAGGCAGGGCTTGATGAGGACTTTGAAACATTCTTCTCTTGGGTTGATGAAATCAAAGAACTTCACGTAGAAGCTAATGCCGATACTCCTAAAGATATCGAAAATGCTAAGAAATTCGGTGCAGAAGGTGTAGGTTTGTGCAGAACCGAACATATGTTTATGGATCCTGACAGACTTCCCTGGGTACAAAAGATGATTATTGCAGGTACAACAGAAGCAAGAAAAGAAGCTCTTTCTCATCTTCTTCCGATGCAGTATTCAGACTTTTACTCAATGTTCAAAGCATTGGGTGACAAACCGCTTACGGTTCGTTTGTTAGACCCGCCGCTTCACGAATTCTTGCCGTCAAAGATTGAATTAGTTGAGAAAGTTGCAACTAAGAAAGCTTTAGGTCAGAATTATTCTGAAGATGAAAAACTTCTTGAAATCGTTGAAAACTTGTCAGAATCTAATCCTATGATGGGATTAAGAGGATGCCGTTTAGGTTTAACTTATCCTGAAATCAACGAAATGCAGGTCAGAGCAATTTTTGAAGCATGCTGTGACTTGACTAAGGAAGGTCATCATATCCAACCGTGGATTATGATTCCTCTAATCGGTCATATTAACGAGTTAAAGACTGCAAAAGCAACTTTAGTCAGCGTTGCTGAACAGGTTATGAATGAAAAAGGTATCAGAGTTGATTATAAATTCGGTACAATGATTGAAATACCTCGTGCGGCATTGACTGCTAAGGAAGTTGCAACAGAGGCAGAATTCTTCTCTTATGGTACAAATGACCTTACTCAAATGACATTTGGTTACTCAAGAGATGATGCCGAAGGCAAATTCCTGAAAAACTATGTAGAGCAAAAGATATTGCCGACCAACCCGTTTGTAACATTAGACGTAAACGGTGTAGGCAGATTGATTGAAATGTCAATTAACGAAGGTAAAGAAGTTAATTCTTCACTTGTCGGCGGTATATGCGGTGAACACGGCGGCGACCCGGATTCTGTTAAGTACGCTCACAAAATCGGACTTAACTATGTTTCCTGCTCACCGTTCAGAATCCCGCAGGCAAAACTTGCAGCAGCACAAGCAGCAATTGCTTCTCCAAGAAAACAATTGGCAAGTGTGTAAACGCAAGCGTTATAAAAAATTAAGGTGTACCTTTTGGTACACCTTTTTTAATGTGTATATTCTAAAGCCGTGAAATAACAGCAAATCCGCCGAATTGTAAAGTTTTGTAAAAATTGTAAGCAGATTAGGCAAATATAAATCTTGAGGGTTATTAATATGAATACAAAGCGTTAATAATCTCAAAATTTATAAACATATAACCTTATAACCATAACAATACTATAACATAACCAAAATAACCAACCTTGACCTCTTAAATTTAGAGGTCTTTTTTTTGTAGTTAGTGCAGATAAAAATACCCATGTCATTACGAATAAATCAAAAGCTTGATTTGCGAAGTAATCCCGCTGATTATCAGACGTTAAGACGTTAAGCTCTTATCGGTTTATCGACTTCCTTTCTTAATGTAAATATTTATTAAATTAATATATACGATTTGCAAAAAAAAATATTGAGAGGTTATAATTCACATATAAAATATATTTAGTGAAAAGGGGTAATGAAAATGGCTATACAACCGATATCAAGAACGGATTATGTATCTCATGTAAGTTTTGAAGGCGGACATAAAAAGGGTAATAAAAGACCTGATGGGGGACAACACATGACCTCGGCAGCAAAGGCTATACCTGTTGTTGTATTAATGGCTATGAGTCCGCTGACCCAGTGTGCAACTGCAGGAAATTATAACAGACAAATTGCATCCTCCCCGACAACAGAAGTAGTTGTTCAGAATCCTCAGGAACCGGAAAAACCAAAACTTCCGGATACGATAGCAAGATCTGGGAACAAGGAATTTCTTAGGGTATGGGGGGTTTCGGATGATGACAACCCAAATGATGCAGAGGCTTTTTTGTTTAATTATGTAAAAGCGCTCGATAGTCACAAGGTTGCGGTATTAGCGGGACAATTCCTTGCAATGTCTGATACTCCAAGAGAAGACGGAAGATACCTTATGATGTATAGTCCGTTGGATGAAAGCGGACATGTAAACGGAGAATATGAAATAGCATATCTTCCGGAAAAATTTATAGTTCCGCCAAACTATGCAGCAAATTCCCCTGCCAACAATAAAGCAAGTGTAATTGCACCGTGGGGGGCTTTTGTAAAAAAATTTGGAGAGGAAGCTGTAAAGAATGCACCGAATATAGAAGATGCAACGAATTTTGTTCTAAATAAAAAATATTAATGTATAAAAATTTTTAACCTTGGTGGAAACACCTTACCTAACAAACCCTCTCCCAACGGGAGAGGGTATTTTTTCTTATAGAGCGCAGCGAAATTAGAAAAAAGGGTGAGTAATGTAGGGTGGGTAAAGCGCAAGCGTACCCACCAATCTGATTTTTCAATCATTTATCCCATCCTTACCCACCCTTAAAAAGGGAAGGAGTACACCTAAACCCATCCCAACCTTCCCTTAAAAAGGGAAGGAGTCAAAAACAAAATCCTCCCTTTATAAGGGAGGATATAGGTGGGTTAATTTCATTTCACCCCGAACAAATCCATTAATTTAAGATAAACTCCATCCAAGTTATCATCAATTTCATTGTTCCAAAACCTTATTACAGAAAAACCGCACGATTCAATATATTTTGTTCTGTTTTTATCATAAACAATATTTTTTTGCTGATTGTGTTGTCCCCCATCAATCTCAATGACTATTTTCTTTGAAATACATACAAAATCAACTATGTAATTACCTATCGGATATTGTCTCAAAAACCTATATCCGTAAAATTGTTTGTTACGGATTATTTGCCACAACTTTATTTCTTGAGGTGTCATATTTTTTCTTAATTCTCTGGCTTTTAATTTAATATTTTCCATACATAGAGAATAACATTATTCCTTATTATTTGTACACTTATTAAATCAAATTAACCCATCTAAATCTTCCCTTGCAAAGAGAAGACTTCATTTTTTACACCTTCCCTTTCTAAGGTAAGGCCGGGATGGGTTTGATTTTCGCGCCTTTAAATTTAACAAATCCACCTATATCAACCTCTTACAAGACGATACTCAATCGTTTTGTTTGGCAGAGACTTGCAAAGGGAGGACTTCATTTTTTACTCCTTCCCTTTCTAAGGGAAGGCCGGGATGGGTTCGTATTTTTGTATACAATAAAAAATCTCTATTTTATATACATGAAATATTTATAAATTATATACATTTTGTAAACATTTGTAAACATGTTTTTAACATGGTGCAATTTCGCCTCTCAACATGTTTTTACATATATATACATATATATATGGAGAGAAACCAGAGGATTTGAGATATGGTGGATGAAATTAAAAATGTAAATAGTGTGAGCGCTGCCCAGAGCGGTGGTACGGAGTTTGCTGCAGGAAGAACAGATAACAAAAAGATACTTATTTTTGAAGAGTTCAAGAAATATGCAGCGGCACACGGGATAGAATTAACACCTGAGAATTTGCAGGCAATAGAAGCCTCTATGCAGGCGGAAGTGTCTGCACTCAGTTTGCTTGATATATTTAAAGAAATACTTGGTTTAAAAAAGACAGAACCGACAGCTAACCCTGCGGAAGCTGAAACTACTGAGGGTACTCCTGTTGATGAGGATATGCAAAACTTCTTTATGGCGGCAAGTACAGCCTTGACAGAGGAACCTGTCGCAGAAGGCGTTTCTCCTGCGCTTACGGATGTGGTTGTTCAGGAGCCAGCAGCAGAAGCAGTTGAAACA
>DBXD01000089.1:7457-11663 GCA_002309425.1 Cyanobacteria bacterium UBA1221 | reverse complement strand
ATTTCTAAGAAGAAACCGATTTTGGCACTTAAAGCAGGACGTTCTGCGGCAGGTGCAAGTGCAGCATCTTCTCACACAGGTTCATTAGCAGGCGCAGACAAAGCCGCTAACGCACTGTTAAATCAATCAGGTGTTATACGAGAATATTCTTTGAAGAATTTATTTGCAACAGCAAAAGTATTTGCTAACTGCCCGATACCGAAGGGTGACAGAGTAGCAATTATTACAAACTCAGGCGGCCCCGGTATCATGGCAACCGATGCTGTTTGTGAATACGGTATGCAGATGGCTCAAATTTCTGATGCTACAAAAGACAAATTGAGAAGTTTCTTACCTTCAGCAGCATCTGTTAAGAACCCAATCGATATGATTGCTTCTGCTCCGATTGAACACTACAAGCAAACTCTGGAAACAGTTATTGCTGATGAAAATGTTGATATGATTATGGTTATTTACTTGCCGTTCTTAGGCTTGAAAGATATCGATGTTGCAAAAGCAGTTATGGAAATTAAAGCACAATATCCGCAAAAACCTGTTATCGGTGTGTTTATGACTAAATCAGAATTCTTTACAGCATTGTCTGATATGAACGTTAATATGCCGTTCTTTATGTATGCTGAAGAAGCTGCAGACGGATTNNAACAGATTAAATCAACAGAGAAAATGGATTGAAAGACCTGTAGGAAATTATCCTTCATACAGCGTTGATAAAGAAAAAGCTGCAAGCATAATTAAACAATCATTGATGGAAGGCCGTGAACAATTAACTACACGTGAGTCTATTGATGTATTGGATGCATACGGTATCAGAGTTTGTAAGTCAGGCTTTGCAACAACAGAAAGTGAAGCGGTTGCGATTGCAGATTCTATCGGATACCCGGTTGTAATGAAGATGACTTCAAAAACAACTTCACACAAAACGGATGTCGGCGGTGTAAGAGTAAATATTCAATCCGCAGAACAACTCAAATCCGAATACCAAGACCTTATTTCAAAACTGGAAGCAAAAGGATTGCTTGACGGTTTAGAGGGTGTGATTATCCAGGAAATGGTAAAAGGAAGCCGTGAAATGGTTTGCGGTGTTGCAACGGATCCTCAATACGGACATATGATGATGTTCGGTTTGGGCGGTGTATTTATTGAGGTTATGAAAGACGTAACCTTCAGAATGGCACCTTTAAGTGATGTTGATGCTTCCGAAATGATTAAGTCAGTTAAGGCTTATAAATTGCTGGAAGGTGCAAGAGGAACAACTCCTGCACAGATGTCCCAAATCCAGGAAACCTTGTTGAGATTATCTCAACTGGTTGCTGATTTCAGTTTCATTACCGAATTGGATATCAACCCGTTGTTAATCTCTGAAAAGACAGGTGAAGGAATTGCAGTAGACGGACGTATCAAAGTAAAGATGGAAGCTGCAAAAGAAGCTCTGGGCTGCCATTGCGGATGCGGTGAATTCGCTTGTAACTGCGGCCACTAAATTGGTTGACAAATATTGAATTAAGCGGGACTGTTTCTTTTAAGAAACAGTCCCGCTTTTTAGTTTAGTCACCGAAAATAATAGATGGTAAATCTCTTTCTGGTGCATACTGGCGTAAGAAGCCGGTACGTTTTTTCACGGAAATATCTCCAACTTTGCCATATACTTTTTATACAAGCAGATAGAAATCCTGTTCAAAAATTCCGGCGGAGTTGTTATTTTTTCAACATTTCATCAATATTTAAAACCAAACTTTTAACTTTTTCAAAAAAGACCTTATCTTTAACTATATCCAAAATTTCCGTTTTTTTGCCGGATGCAAGTTTTACACCAATATTATTTTTTGGATTTTTTCCGGCAGAAACCGTTAATTTCAAAACTCTTTCCAAATTAGTTTCAGATTCTTTTACATTAGAACAGGTAATCTGAACATCTCCAACTTCCATGCGCGGGCTTTTTAAGGTAAATTTTTCAATAACAGGTGCAAAATCCCCATATTCAGGGACCTCTCGTTCCAGTCTTTCGATTAAATTATATTGAGCTTTAGCAATATTTATATCAAGAGGTTTGACTTCAAATGTTGTTCTTGGATTTATATTCATAATTTTTTCAGGATTGATTTTCATATATACCTCCGTATTTTACCATATTTACATATTTTTATCAATTAAACGGAAATTAGGATCACTGCCATCGGTTCTTTTAACTGAGGTTGCACCGTAATCTATAATTTTGCCGTTTATAATATTGTGATGCCCCCAAGCATCCTGGGACTCTATTATATATTCCGGATTTTTATGTCCTTCTTTTACATCTGAAATACCTTCTCCCATATATTGAGTCACCAAGTAACCGTCCATATCATTATATCCGCATACTCTGCCAAAATACATGTGTACAAACATATCTGAGTTATTGTTTATAAAAATACCTGCCTGAGGTTCTATGTTTCTGCCATGTACCTGTGTTGCCTGAGTATTTCCTTTATGAAAAATTTTTAATACAACATCTTCACAATTCTCAACAGATATTTTATACCCGGTACCGTAGACCCCTTCTCCCAGTCTTTCAACATTTACGCTTTTATTTAATACTTTTGATAATTTATCTTCCAAGGATTTCATATTACCTGATACCCTGAAAGAATCAATAATATCCTCTATTTTTGATTTAATATTTTTGTCATTTCCTGATTTTTCTGTCCAACCCTCAGGTAAATAACCGATGTTTCTGTCTGTTAAAGGAAAAGCCGCAAGTATCTTCGCCATTGTGTTGGCATTAACATAATTTTCAGATAAGAATGTCGTAAAATCATTTGTAAGTCTTAAATCCTCTTCCGCAAAATTTGTATGGTCTCTGTCATTGTCGTAATGATATTCCAAAAACATTAATAATTCGGAATGATTGTAATTTGCAACCCGCGGAGCAAGTTTTATCAGGTCCTTCCGGTTAATACTTGAAAAATAATTATAAAAATCATTTAAATCAAGATCTTTATTTCTGTTTAAAAATTTAGCAATTCCAATTGGGTTCTTTATTGTGCCTGCATATGACTTTAATTTATTCAAAATAGAGTTTAATGCTTGTATGTCAGGAATAGTTTCAGTATGAAGCAGAACTTCTGATATATATTTGGGTAATTTCATTTTTTCTAATAAATTTTTTCTTGCGGGATAATCAACATTGAAGGATAAAATATTTTTAATATCAGCAGAAGTCATTTTATTCCCTTTTGCGATTTCTGATTTAATATATTCAAGATTATTTTTTATAACTGCTGTGTCAGCTTCCGCATTTACAAAGGCCAATATAGAGATAGGATAATGCCATAATGAGTGTGCAATATCTAATATGCAATCATGCATTCCGGATTCCAGAAATTCCTTCACATCTATTTTTTGGTTGAGAAGTCTGATTCCGGACATAAGATTAACCATATTTCTTTTTTGAGGAATACTTATATTGGGATGAGTTTTTAAATATAATTTTAAGTTTTCAATATCTTCTTCAGTATTTATAAGAAGATTTAATTTTTCCTCCGGCGGTACATCTTTTAATCCAGGAATATCCAAAATAGCTTTTAATTTTGCAGGAAAAGTATTATCTATTTTAAAATTTGTACCAAAATCAGATTTTTTAGTCATTAGTACTGGTATCCAGTAATATTTAGCATTTTCATCTTTAAAAGTTTTATTTAGTATTTCTTTTTCATTTGGTGTTAATTTATTATATTCTGAGACAATAACAGTAATATAATATCCGTTAAATCTTGGTTTGCCGCCATTTTTAACCATTTTAGCCAACTTTTCAACTTCATCCGGGTATTTTTGATATGCTTCCGCTAATTCATATATATCTTGCGTATAAAACCTTGGCGAACCGTCATTGTCAACCATTTTAGCCAACTTTTCAACTTCAGCCGGATATTTTTGGTACGTTTCTATTAAGTTACAAATATCGGACACACAAAATCTTCTGCTGCCATCTGTATTAAATATGTTGGCTAATTTTTCAAATTCATTCGGAAATTTGTGATATGTTTCTACTACTGAAGATGTGATTTCAAATCCGCCAAATTTTAACTTGCCGTCTTTGTCGACCATTTTATCCAACTTATCAACTTCATCCGGATATTCTTTGTATATTTTTACCAAATCACGTATCTCATTTATGCCAAATCTTGGCTTGCCGTCCTTGTCGACCATTTTAGCCAACTTTTCAACTTC
>DBXD01000089.1:2630-7378 GCA_002309425.1 Cyanobacteria bacterium UBA1221 | reverse complement strand
AACTTTTCAACTTCATTCGGGTATTCTTTGTATGTTTTTGCCAAATCACGTACATCTTTTCTGCTAAATCTTGGGTTTCCATTCTTATCGATTACATTTGACAAAACTTCAATCCCTTCCATATATTTCATATTATTTACAACATCCCAAGTCAAATCTTCTACTGTCGGAGTTTCTTCTAAACGTTCTGCAAACGGAGCGACTTCCGTCAGCTCATCAGGGGCAACCCCACCCTCTAATGCTCTTTTTTCTTTCAATGCCTGTTCATCAGAAGCCCATGTCATAACCTCTTGGTCTAAAGAAAGTTCAACGACTTCGGCTTTTTGCTGCTCATATACTGCCTGAGGTTTTGTATTGTCTACAGACTCGGTTTTTTCTGCCTCGGTTTCGGCTCCCATCTCAGCAACTCTGACTTCAGGAGTTTGGCTAGTTGTTTCTTTTACTTCAGCCTTTTCTGTCGGTTTTGGAGGTTCTGTCGGTCTTGGAGGAAGCGGTGTTGTGGAATCTTTCAGAATATATAATTCCTGTTTGCTTGTAAAGTATCCTTTATCAACCCAGCTGGCACCATTTTCATCTTTGAATAAATCCATATAGATTAAGTCACAGTCGATATCCCCTAAGAAGGAGATTGTTTCTTTTTTGAATTTTAAGTCTTTAATTGGTACATCATTATATGATTTGCTCATATACACAGGAACATCATCCGAACCCGTTACTTCTTTTGCAACACTGTCCGCATACTGTGCTATTGCCGTTCTGATTTGGAGTTGCATTTCTTCTGACGGCTTTTTACTTGTGTCTATTTCAATGTTATCTATTATAAATGCAGGCTTTCCGTCCTCGCCTGTTATAAAGTAACAGAGCGCATTACCGATTGTCTTGCCTGTTTCATTATCCACAATTTCTATCATATTGTATGCGGTATCCATAAGATAATGCGGCATTGCACTTCCGTTTCCGCGCCCCATACCTATACAACATGTTGAATAGTTACCCTGGAATATATCTTTTTGAGGATTTCTGTCCCACATCTTTACGGTTAAATTAAGGGTCTTGGTTGCTTTTGCGCCATCTTCTACTTTTGTTATATCATCTAATCTCTGGTTAAGGTGGTCTAAGATTGTCAAAGTTGTTCTTGCATTGCCGGCTTTTTGCGGGTCGTTTACGTTCTTTTGCGCCCTGTTCCAAACTTGTGCAAGCTGTCCTTTTTCTGATGTGTTCGCAAACATTGTTACAAGTTCGGTTAGTTTTTCTTTACTTGACATATACTCATTTGGAATTACAAACTCGTCACCCTTTATAAACTGCGGGAATTGTTTTTGCAAAAATCCTTTTACAGGACCTCTCATCAGAGTATTCATATCTTCTGTTATTTGTGCCGCAATTTGTGCTAATTGCTCCGTATTTTTATCTTTTGATACGAAATGTATTTCATTATCTTTTGATGGTTTTAGCCATTTATCATAATTCATTTTGAGTTCAGTATATTTTGCTTTCGTTGTAGCATTTGCTTGACCGTAGTCATTATTTTCATCATGGATATATTTTATAAAATCAGGTTCAAGGTTTCCTGCTCTGAGTATATCACTAAACGCTTCATCTCCGCTTTCTGCAATTTCTTTTGACAAAAGATGCATATATTTTATATCCCAGCCGACTAATTTTTCTTTCGGTATGGATGCTATTTCTTCTTCTGTCATTCCTGCGTTTTTCATAATTCCATGGAACAAGTCCATATTGAGTTCACCAAAATCTACTCTGCCTTTTTCAAGCATAGAGTACATTTTATCCGGCGGAAGATTATTAACTTTATAGCCCTGAATTAAATCAATAAATTCGATTTTTTGTGTAGGCATAAACGGCTTCCCGTCAGCGTTGCAGGATTGATTCAGATTTTTCAAAAGTTCCAACTCCTTTACCGAAAAATCCCGAATTATCTCAAAATATTCCCGTGCATCTTCAAATCTCATACGGAGTAGGTGATTAAATGCTTCTTTATCATATATTGATGCAATTGTCACTAAATCCCCTATATTCCCATCAAAAAATCCTCGAACAGCCGTTACGATTTGGTATTCAGAGTCATATTCACCGTTTACATATTTTTCGGGGGATTCAAAAACTTTTTGCTTTTGCAAATCTACAGCCTGTTTTGCTGCCACTATATCAATATTGGTTAAATAATCTGCAACAAATTTAGATTCTTCTGTGCTGCTAAGTATTAATGCAATCTCATCAATTGTAAAACCAAGCGTTTTATCGGTACACAGTCTTTCGGCAAGACGAAGATTATTGCCGTTTGTATGAGAAAGAATATACCTTATTTTATCTTGAGGAAAATTAAGCTCTTTATCTGTACATAACCTTTCTGCCAAAGAAATATTTTCTTCATTAATATCGTCTATAAGCGATGTAATTTGATTTTTCGGGAAATTGAGCTCTTTATCGGTGCATAATCTTTCTGCAATATCTTTGTTTATTTTATTAATTGATGACGCAATATAGGCATAGTTATCAATATCTTCAACAGAACATTCGTCTGTTATAAATTTTTTATTTATCAAATTCTTCATAAATTCAAATGAATATTCTATTCCCGGTCTTTTTTTGGGAAATAAGAAATTGTATCTATTAACTAATATACGCAGTTTTTCACCCGATATATTTATATTATTTTCTTTAATATATACATATAATGCCAATTGTTGTAAATCAACATACCAACTTCTACTTGTTTGAGGTATTATAATTTCGTCTACATATTCATTTAATACTTTTTCTAAATCAGGAACTGATGCAAGTTTTTTGATGAGTTCAATCTTGTATGTATTATCAGGGTTTATATCTCCATCTCCGGCACTAAATTCTAAATTAGTCTCACGACCCCGTTCCAATGGCACTTTTACTTTTGAAACAGCCTGATCCAAACATTTTATAGCATTAATTGCATCCTCATCGACTTTTTCAGGGTCTTTTATGTTGCTAATGCCAAACCCTATATGAAATTTCTCCCAAACTCCTGCCTTGAATAATTTATATCCGGCTTCTAACTGTTCGTTTGTAGGATATGTCTTCTCTTCGACACGGAAAAAATTATTTTCAAGTACATTATCATTTATATTGAATTTTTCTCCTGTAAGTTCAAAATATTTTTGTGCCATCCTGTACAGCTCTTGTATATTATGTTCACAAAGATAATCTATTGCCTCTGCATTATTTGCCAAATCCAGAATCGCAATTTCTTCTAATTTTTTAATATTTTCCAGGGTTAAATACTCCAGCCCGGAAATATCCTTCATATATTCCTTCATCGCGTTCATTTCTCTTACTATAGTACTCGCGGAATATGCTTCCAATTTTGTCATTGCGTCAGGGACATATTCAATCATTAATTTTACGAAATTTATTACGTATAACGACTTAGGATCATTTAAATCAATTCGATTAATATCTTTAGCTTCTGTAATTCCAATAGAATTAAGCGCAGCTATAATATCTTCAGGGGTTGGAGTTGGAATTTTTGACAATTGTTTCGGTTCCATACCCGAATCACCGGGCACAACATCCTGTTCTAACGAAGCTTCCGTTTCAATATCCCCTCTGACTTCAGGTGTTCGGTTAGTTGTTTCTTTTACTTCAGTCTTTTCTGTCGGTTTTGGAGGTTCGGGCGGTGTTTCTTCCGGTATAATCCAAGATACTTTTTTACCGTTGATTTCTTCAAGACTTCTCAGGTCTGGGATTTTGCAATCACTAAACACTACAGTTCCGCCGAATTTTTTTAACTTAGGCAGCTTAGTTAACCCCGAACCCTCAAGGTCAACGTTTGACGAAATCTCTGATACGTTCTCCATTAATTTGTTCTCATCAACCCCCAAATCAAACAGGGTGTACTGATTTGCTACTTTTGGTTTATATTCGGATAGAATATAAGTGCCGTCCTCTGCAACTGTTACAGTTATACCAAGTTCTTTAAATATGGTGATGTAATCTCCTTTTGCCATAAGTTCGGCAAAACGGGCTCTCTGCTCGTCAAATTTTGGCTTGGCATCCAGTGCTGTTTGTATTTCAGTTTCATAACCCGTAAAATTGTTGTCCTTAGCCCACTCGGATATTACAACCGCATACGGGACAGGGGTTGTACCATCCTGATTGTATCGTTTTTGTATCTGGGTGATTTCTCCGTTCCGTTCTCCGATAGCTGTCTGAGCATTACCGTTTTTATCTATAAAGAAATGGATATTCTCTTGTTGTAAGTAACCATGAGCATTATCATACCGCAGGCACCAACTTGAACCCTCGGCTAAAGCCTGAACCATTGCAATATGGTCATCATAGTCAGGGTCTCCTTTTTGGCTCCTGGGTATCATTACCCATTGACCTTCTATTCCGTCAACAACCTGCATCCCTTTTGAAAATTGCTTTATTGCTCTTTCTTTTGTCTGTTGAGTATATATTTCATTGAATGATACTGTTGTATTATCCTGTAATAAAGCATTATAGGTAGCCTCAAAACTTTCGGGCGATACTGCAGGCGGTACGGCAGCATTATCCGGTTTTAAGTCTTTTGTTATACCGTCAAGTACAAGGAGGTGTACAAATACATCTTCTTTATAGTTGCTTTCTTCTACCAGGTATTTGTACCAAGTTCTTATACCATCCATTCTTGCTTTATTAAACGGGGCATATTCTCCTTTTATTTCAAACTTAGGATTAATTTCATCCGTTTCGGGATTATAGATTTCCGTTTT
>DBXD01000089.1:0-2453 GCA_002309425.1 Cyanobacteria bacterium UBA1221 | reverse complement strand
CCGTTTGTTTTTAATTTTTCTTTTGTTTCTTCCGGCAGTTTGTTTATTCTCTCAATAACATCATTACGTACTTTAGAACTAAAACGGTCTTTCATTTCAGCAGGATTCATATTCTTAATGCACGCAAGATTCTTTGCCAATATTACGTCAGTAACTCCGCATTCCGCTAATTTTACTATATCTCTTATGATGTCGGGTCTGAATTGGCCATTGGCATTGGATAATGGTGAACCTGTTGCATAATCAAAAATGTTTTGAATATCTTTTGGTGAAACATGCGGGGTAAATTTTACTTTACCGTTTTGTTGTTCGGTTCTGTCCATACCAAATGCCTGAACCAATGCACACATAGCATCAAGTTTAAGTTTATCTACTTTACCGTTGCTGTCCTGACATAATTTTACATAAGCTTTTTCTGCCATATTCGGATTTATTCCGACAGATGAGAGAGCTTCTACCGCCCTTTGGACATCCTCCGGCAAAGCCTGTACCGCAGCCTGACCTTTGGCTTCTGTTCCCGGTAATGGTTGTTCCGTTTTTACTCTTTTTTTGCTGCTCTTTTCGTTCAATAATGTCTTTTGGGTTGGCAGTAAGGTATATATTATATCGAGACTTAATCCGTTATCCATATTCTGGAAAGTCCAGTCACTCAATTCGGGAGTAGCTGTCATTTTTTCAAAATTTTCCCGACCGTGCCCATTCTTATTTATAGTATAACGCGCAATATCCGGCAGCCTTTTCTTTGAAAGAGTCTTATCATTAAGATATTTATTGACAATTTTAATGTTATCAGAATTCGTACATTGTATTATATTAATTACATCTGCCAAATTTAATCCATAAGATTGGTATTCTTTGCACAACCTTTCCGCAATCGACAAATTCTGTGCACCTGTAACTCTAAGGATTTCAGGTATCAAAAATTCAGGCTCATAAATATTCAGAATTTCATAATCTTTACATAGAATTTCAGCCAGGCTGATATTATCATTCGTTGTCTTGGACAAAATCTTAGCTATTTTATCTTTCGGGAGGTTTAGTGTTTTATCGGTACAGAGTTTTTCTGCCAAGCTTATATTCGCTTTGTTTGTCGCATTTAGAATTGACTTTATTATGTCCGATGTAAAATCAAGTGTTTTATCCGTACAGAAAAGTTTCGCCAGTTTAATATTTTCAGCATTTGAAGAATTTAAAATCTCAATTTGGGTCTCTTTTGGCAATTCTGATGTAATAAGAAGGTCATAAAGTTTTTCAATTTCTTTGTAACAATCTTTATCACAACCACTTGTAATACCTAAAACACTATATCCGTAGTGAGATACTACTTTATCGATAAATGCAATTTGTTCGGGAGTAATTTTTGCAGATGCTTTTAATAAGCGGTTAACAATAGTTTGAGCATGTGTTACTTCTCTCTGCGCCCATTTTGAAATAGTTTTTATGGTTTCATATTGCGCTGTTTTTGAATTTGATTCAATATTGTTACATAACTTATCAAAATATGAGTATCTGTAACTGTTATCCTCATAAAATATTTGAGCTATTTCAATTAATTCGTCAACTCTTGCATCGAGGTTTTCGTAATCTAATATTCCGTCGTCATTAAGCAATAACTTAAGATTATCTTCTCTTATTCCTGCCAGTTTTAGTTTTTCTTTTACCCTATCTAATGCAGGAGCGTTATCTGTATTAATCTTACCATCCTTACCTCTCAAATATTTCACATTGAAAAGAATATCATTGCTGTTATTCACTATATCTGTCTTTGACATTCCCTCAGTTTGAGATTTAATATATTCTACTATTCCCGATGTATTATCATAGCATACACCATGTTCATCACGAATAAAATTAAATGCACCTACGAATACCGGACAAATACGCCGTATTTGTTTGTAAAATTCAATATTTGTGACACTTAACAGCCCCGTATCATCAGTTAGAAATTTATTCACTACTTTGCCTAACCCGACGTCGGAGTCGCTGCCAGCACTGCAATTTACGCATAAATCGTACAAAACATCATAAGTTTCTCTATTCAGACGTCTGTCATCTAATTCACCCGTTTCGGTTTTTAGAGCGTTAAGTATCTGCATGATTGTATATGCCGTTGAACCCATCGATTTTAAGTAAACAGAACAATCTATCATTTCGTCAAATTGCTCTATTGTCGGCAATTTGGGCAAGTTACCATTTTTACCTTTATCGATAACAGAATGAGCAATAAAATATGATTCTTGCTCATCAAATCCTGCTTTTTTAAGCTCATTAACAAACTCTAAAACCTCCTGATTATATTTACCTTCCGAGTTTTTTAGATACATTATAATATTTTGTATATTTTGTTCACTAAAACCAAATTGTCCAAGCATTGTTTTTGCCTCAGCCTCACTTAAAACAACGCCTTGTGAACTTTCACTGATATGAGTTTTTCTCGTCACATTATCTTTTTG
>DBXD01000060.1:15854-38991 GCA_002309425.1 Cyanobacteria bacterium UBA1221 | reverse complement strand
AGATTAACCGTACCGTTATCGGTAATAAGATTGTATGAATTTTTAGATTTGAAGTATTTTTGTAATACTATCGTACTTGTACCTTCTTGTGACGGGTCCATAGCGTAATTGATAATCAAATCATTTCCGGTTCTTGTAAATGCATAGTCTTTAATCGTACTGCCCTCAAAGCCTGATTTGTCACCATTTAGTACAATACCTGTGCCGCTGAGGTCAATATTGATTTGACCGTTTCCGCCGGCATAGATAGTATCAGAACCGCTGTTCGGAGTGAATACGAATGTATTATCACCGTTTCCGCCGTATAACTTGTCGTTGCCGTATCCGCCGTTAATAGTGTCGTTGCCATCTCCGGCCTTGATAACATCATCACCCAAACCGCCGGACATATTATCCGCACCGGCACCACCCAGCAAGGTATCATTACCGGCACCACCGGCAGAGTAATTTCCGCTCACATTTCCGACAATATTGGAGGAAATATCATTATATTCTTGTACCAAATCCAAATAATCGTTACCCGCTAATAAAATATCTTTCACTGAAGTCTTACCGCCTTTAGCAAAATAATTCTGGATTGTTACGGAAGAACCCGCATCTTCATCATAAATAATAACAAGGTCATTTCCGCTTTTTGTAAAGATTAAGCCTTCACGGGTCTTATCAGTCATTACAATATGATCTTCACCGCTGCCTGAATAGATTGTATCATTGCCGCCGTAATTTGAGTCATATATGATATAGTTTTTGCCGCCTTCTCCGTATATTTTATCGCTGCCGTAACTTCCGTAAATAGTGTCATTATCAGCCCCGGCTTTAATTATATCATTTCCGCCGCCGCCGTTGATTTTATCTGAACCTGCACCGGCACTAATAGTGTCGGCATATTGTGCCCCAAGGATAGAATCTCTGAGTTTTGTACCGACGATATTGTTAGTCTCATTCTGTTTAACATACTTGTCATATTGAATTTCAACCTGCGTAAGAATATCTCTATAGAAATCGTAAGCATTCTCGCCCCATTCACCATCGGTCGCGGCAGTCAATTCTATAGTATCTTTATCATCTAATTTGTAGATGTTGTCATATAACGACTTACTGAAATAGTCTTTTATTGTAACAGAGCCCTGGTCATTATTGTATGAAATTACCAAGTCACCATTATTATTTCCAAATGTCAATTCACCTTTCTTATAGTTTTCAAAACGTATTAAGTCTTTACCTGAACCCGGTATAACTACGTCTCTGCAATCTACACCCGCATCAAATACATAACTGTCATTACCGCTGCCGCCATACAGGTAGTTATCACCCGTACCGCCATACAGTGTATCATGCCCGTTATCACCGCTCAGGGTATCATTGCCGGCCATTCCGTACAAAATATCGTTACCGTCTTTGCCCCAGATTTTATTGTTGCCGACATTACCTCGCAATGTATTTTTTCTGTTGTTACCGACAAGATTCAAGTGGTCCGCCCAAGCTCTTATGTTTTCTTCTGTTGCAACGTAGTTTGTTTCTATATATGTGCATGGATTCTCTGATTCAAAAGCGCTCGTTAAGAATTTATGAAGCAATTCTACGGTAATATATTGAGCACCGTCTACTTCCGGTAAAAATCCGCCTGTATCAACTACATAAAAACCTACGACATCCACAATATCTTCAAGATTGTAATCCATAACTACCCCGACCAGAGATATGGCGTGGTTCGGACCTTGATACCAAGGCTCAACTTGATCTTCAGTTCCATTGAGAGTCTCTGCCATACCTTGAAGAACTACTCCGTGACCGAGCATGACTTCTGTTGCAAGTTTGGTAACAAAAGAGCCGAAGGTACGAATATTACTGTTAACATAATCTTCACCGTATACGTAGTGTTGGTCAACCCAGGTACTTAAATCGATAGTTTCGCCATTGGAAAATGCAACTGTATTAAGATGATTTGGTGCATCTTCTCCCTCTGTAAAGAAACCTTTAACAATAACAGAATTTCCGTCAGAGTAATTTATGTATAAATCGTCATCTTTTCTTGCAAATAAGTATGGGTTAGCATCAAGAGCAGACTTGCTAAATCCTTCAAGTAGTAAAGTGTCATCACCGTCACTACTTGTAATGGTAACGTTACCACTCATGGCATTAACTGTGTATTCATCATTATTACTATCCTGACCTTCTTCTTTTTGGTCAGTTAGTGAAGTTTCTTCGACATCAGCAGCCAGACTTAGTTTAATAAGAGAATTTTTTACACTTGCCGGAACTCCGTTTGCCGTTAAAATCTCACTAATTGCAGGAATAGTTTCATGGTATTCATGCTGCTCCCCGCCAACGTTACCAAAGTAAGTTCCGCCATCGATTTCCGGAATAAGGTCATCAACGGAGTTATAACTTCCACCCCAGTAGTCGCAATAATGATTTTGAATTGCCCACAACGTAAACTCTTGTTCAGTTTCAATGAAAGATATATGAGGTACCCGTTCAATCGGATTTCCGTTTATATCAGTTGTATGTGTGGTGTGTTCTGCTATAACATTATCCATTTCTTCTTGGGTAAACTCTAGTATATCTTTTACACCGGCCATAGACAAGATATTCAAACAGGAATCAACACCGCAATTCCCGTATCTCTGATGTTGGTCATATATCCATTTGTTTGGCATACCCCATACAGCGTACCAAGTATCGGGATCCAGACTATCCCCGCCTATTTCTGAGCCTTTGTATGAGATTGCTTCGGTGCTGTCTGAGAGAACGCCTCCTTCTTCTGAATCAAGTAGAGTGTATGTATCATTAAATATTCTTCCCGTTACATACTTGTTGTTTACAACTTTCCCATGACGTTTTTTAGGGCTGTTTTGTGAATCAGCCATGTTTCCTGTTGTTACAACAGCAATATTAGTATAATGCCCTCTTTCATATCCATGATTTAATGGTGCGTCCGTATTATTCGTTGTTGCCATGTCTCTTCTCCTATAATTTGCCTATAGTAACATGTTATTTATTATAGTGATTTTTATCCATGTGGGCAATCATCCGAAATATTGAGATTTATTTATGTAAACTTACTTCCCTGAAAAGAATTTCTTAAAAGGAATTCGTGGTCAATTTTATTTAAGCAGTCAAATTTTGCGCCGAGCCAATCAGGAGCCACAAGCGCATCTCTGTACCCGTTTCCGGCAAGCCTGTGGATAGTTGTTTCTTTTGGTAAATATTCCAGAAAATCACAAACGAGATTTACATATTCATCCATGTCCATAAATTGAATTTCACCGTTTTCGTACATTTCGGTAAACTTAGTTCCGGCTAATGCGCATAACAGATGAAGTTTTACACCATCCACTTTTAGCCTTGCGAGTTCTTTTGCTGTTTCCATCATCTCATCGTGTGTCTCCCACATGCCCAAAATGACGTGAGCGCATACATTTATATTGCGTTCCTTTGTTTTTTCATAAGCATTCAGAAAACATTTATAATCATGGCCTCTGTTAATTTTTCTTAATGTTTTATCATGTATGGACTGTAAGCCGTATTCTATCCATGTGTAATACCTGTCCGAATATGAGGCAATTAAGTCCAATTTCTCATCATCCACGCAATCAGGGCGGGTTCCTATTGATAATCCCACTATATCCGGATGGGTAAGGGCTGCATCATAAATTTTCTTCAACTCCTCAACCGGTTTATAGGTATTTGAGTATGCCTGAAAATAGGACATATATTTTGTAGCGTTAAATCTGCCTGAAACATACTCAATGGCTTTTTGTACCTGTTCTTCAATACTAAGTTTGTTAGAATGAGTGCGGGCAAAACTTCCGCCGTCATCACAAAATATACAACCTCCTGAGGATATTGTCCCGTCACGATTCGGACAAGAAAATCCGGCGTCAAGAGTTAACTTGTAAACCTTAGCACCGAATTTTTGTTTTAAATATTCACTAAACTGGTTATAGCGTTTATCCGTGTTGTTGAACACTATTCAGCCTTATCCTCAGAATCGGATATGGGATAAACGTAGTGTTCCCCGCAGTTTGGACAAACAACTTCCTGCTGTTTACCGTCTTCTAACTGAGCAACTTCAAACAAAGTCTTACACCCTGACTGTACACATCTTATTGCCCATGTAGGTCTGACTAATCTTGCCATAATTTCTCTCCTTTATACTCTTTATAATATATCATTGTTTTAAAGTTTAGGCAACATACCCCAAAAGACTGCTGTTACGGCGGATGTTTTTATAAGAAATAAGATTTATATAAATACAAAGGAGATAAAAAATGAAAAAAATATTTATTGTGTCAGGAATAATAGTAGTCGCCGCAATGGCAATAAGTGATACCGTGAGTAATTTTAACGAAATAAAAGATGTCGCAATAGTTACTCCGGCTCAGGAAAACATGCGTACCCCCTCAAATCAAAATCCGGGACAGTTGCAAAGGGATATGCAAACTTCAAGAATACGAAACAGGCAGAGTGACCCGGATTGGAACAGAAATCCTAACAATAATGCCAACAGATTCGACAATTTTAACAGAAACAGGGACCGAGATAATAAACGACAGTACTTCGATAAAGAAAAACGCCTCAGACAAGACAGATTAGACATGGATTCGGACAGAAACAGAAATGATTAATAATCATATATTGTTTCGCCGTAGGATTCATTTTCATCCGAATCCGTTTGCGAATACATTCTGCGTTGGTGCTGTATTAACTGATTTTTCAACGCGGGAATATTTGCATCACTTTCAAATCTGAAATAAGCCCCTTCGGGTTTTGTTTCGCCAACAATAGGTTGCGGATCAACCGTTTTGGGGAAAAATCTTAAATATATATTTTGTGAAATGTTTTTTGACAGTATGTCTTTTGAATACAGTTTAAAATATTCCAGTTTTGCAAAGGCATCAGATGCATTAGGAGCTCTGAACTCGTCATTATTTCCGCTGATTTTTTTTGAATACTTACCCTGCCACATAACTAAATCATTAACGGTATCTACCAAAACGGCATTTGTTTGCATTACATATGGATAAGTTATATCAAAATTTGTTGATAAAACGAGCATTTCCCATACGTTACGTTTTGCATACGCTTTTTCAACGGGTACATTATTTGATATAATGAGTACGGAATTTGCTTTAAAGGCTTTTGATATTGCTTTCAGGGATTCAAAATCTAAAGTGTTATTCTTATTATATTTATTTATTACATTATGGGCACTACGTCTTAATTCAGCATTCTCATACATTGCATGTCTTACATATGCCAGAGAAGGAGAATTTATTCTCTCAGTATTATTAAAATTATCTATAACGTCACCGGCAATGATTTCGGAAACTTCAGGATAGCAATAATAATTGGCGCAAACCTTAAACAAATCTACCGGTATAACCACTACATTAAATGTAACAATTGCTTTTGCAGGGATGACTGCAAATGCAATAACCAGTACCAATAACAGTAATTTTAAATAAATCTTCATGCCAAAATTATAGCACACAAATTTTTCATTCACCTAATGGATTATATTTTTGTAATATTAATCTAAAATACATGGAAAAAGGATTTATGATATGGATTATCAGGAACTCATAAATAAGGCTGAAGAAGCCTCGAAAAACTCATATTCTCCCTATTCAAAATTTGCGGTCGGGGCATGTGTTCTGACAGTGGACGGGAATATTTATACGGGGTGTAATTTCGAAAATTCAAGTTTTGGCCTGACTATATGTGCGGAAAGAAATGCTGTAGGTTCTGCAATCGCGGCGGGAGATAAGAAAATTCGTGCAATTGCAATATATTCTCCAAATTCTGAATATTGTCAGCCTTGCGGTGCCTGCAGGCAGGTTTTGTATGAGTTTAGGTCTGAGGATGGCCTCGATATAGTTACTGTCGGGAAATACGGTCTGAAAGTTACAACTATTAACGAACTTTTGCCGGAAGGATTTAAACTTTAAAATGTTTTTTCTGGAAGCAATTATTAAATATTTAAAAAAAGATAAATTTTCAGAAATACTTGAAAAGCACGATGAGCAGGAAAGTCAAAATCCGCTTGAAAATATTCCTGCCGAAGATGATATGAGTGAAACAGCGTGTGAACACTTGTTTATGCCTATTGATTCCACCGGAGTTATATTGGCTTGTTCAAAGTGCGGGGAAATAAGAAAAAAAGAAGAATTAAAGGATGTAAATTGCTTCCATAAAAATTTATCTTAATATTTCTTAAAATTTCGGTAAAAATGCGCAATTTTAGCAAACAAAAATACTTTATTATATTATAAGGAATATTTAGGATTAAACTCAAATACTTTCTCACAATTAAAGGAACAAGGAACATCTCAGGGAGGTCGTTATGGCTATAGGAGCTGAAGATTACATTGATCAGTTGCTGGTCAAAAAATACGCAGAAGAAAAAGTTGATAACCACGATGATATGGAGTCAATGGTAAATCCGGAAAAAATGATGGAGGTTATGAACGATTATGCGAGCATGTACAGGAATATGATGAATTTGAAGCAACGTCTTAATATTGCTTGTTATGCGGTAAATGCGCGTAACGCAAAATATATTCGTTCAAGAAATGCTTATCAATAAAAAAGTTTAATAAATCCTCTTTTTTGATATAATTGTTAAAAAGGGGATTTAAAGTATGAAAAAACTTATTTTAGCCTCGTCTTCTCCAAGAAGGCGGGATCTCTTGAGAAAGATAAATTGTGAGTTTAAAATCATTCCGTCGCCGTACGTGGAAGACCATACGAAGACGGATTTTTCTTACGAATTTGTAGAGAGTCTGGCTGTAAATAAAGCACTTGCCGTTGTCCCGCTTGCAGAAGACCCGTCAATAGTCGTGGGCGCTGATACGGTAGTCGTACTGGATAATAAAATTTTAGGTAAACCAAAAGATGAAGCAGAGGCTTATGATATGTTAAAAAGGCTTTCAGGCCGTACTCATTCTGTTGTGACGGGAACGGCTGTTATTGACTCAGAAACCCATAAGCTTTTTCATGCTTCCTCCACAAGCCGTGTGACTTTTGAAACATTGTCGGATGAACAGATAAAATTTTATATAGAAAATTATAAACCTCTTGATAAGGCCGGTTCATACGGCATTCAGGAAATGCCTGACGGGTATATAAGAGAATATACGGGAAGTTTGGATAATATAATTGGACTTGATGTGGAATTATTGAAAAGATTGTTGTCTGAGGTATAAACCTCTTACTTTACATACATATGCTTTTTTTATACAATTAGTCATGCTAAAAAAGAAAGGCGGTTATATTATGAAATACGTATGTACAGTTTGCGGTTGGTCAACAGAAAGCGACACTCAGCCGGACAGATGTCCTTTGTGTGGTGCTACAACTTTTAATGTTGTTGACGGAAGTAAAAAAGTTTATGCATGTGAACATAATGTAGGTGACGGTAAAGTTGATGATGCTCAGATAATGGAAGGGTTGAGAGCAAACTTTAACGGAGAATGCACAGAAGTCGGAATGTACCTTGCAATGTCAAGAGTTGCGGAAAGAGAAGGCTATCCTGAAGTCGCGGAAGCGTATAAAAGATATGCGTTTGAGGAAGCTGAACATGCTGCAAAATTTGCAGAATTGTTAGGTGAAGTTGTAACAAATTCAACAAAGAAAAACCTTGAATTGAGAGCTGATGCTGAACATGGTGCTTGTGAAGGGAAGTTAGCTTTGGCAAAACGGGCAAAAGAACTTGGCTTTGATGCAATTCATGATACGGTTCACGAAATGGCAAAAGATGAAGCTCGTCACGGAAAAGGTTTTGACGGTCTTTTAAAAAGATATTTTTAATAGTATTTTAAAATATTGTTTAGCGGGACTCAAAAGAGTCCCGCTTTTTATGCAAAACGAAGGGCAGATTTTTCAATCTGCCCTTGTTTGGTTGCTATGACCATATTTTTTCGATTCTTTAGTAATCAAAGTAATCTTTAATTACATTAGCATCGTGTGTTGTATTTTGAATTTTAAGATGCGCATTATTCTTACGAGCTGTAATACTGATTGCTTTTGGTGCAATTGCATTTTCAATCTGCCCGTTTCTAATCATATCTGCTTCAATACTGCCGGTTTTTGATTTTATAGTGCCGAATTTTACATCTTCGCCTGAATCTTCACCTCTTGCGTGCAGATATATGTTTTTAACCGCAAGTACATTTGAATCTTGTGTAGCATCTGTTTGCCTAAAGTGAATTGGTTTATCCTTAGTTCCGATAGAACCGCTTGAAATCATATGAACGGTAGTACCTTTGACATTTGCATACTGGTCTAATTCTGTACCCCTATTCAGGATAGAACCGTCATTTCCGAAATCATCTCTGTCGGCAGTCAAGATAGCTTTTCCGTCAGCTTTTACACGATCAATTCTCAGGTTTTTACCCTTGCTTGCGATATTAATTACGCTGTTCTTATTTGCATCTGTAGTAAACGCCTTAATTCTGCCATTTACAAATACATTAACAGATTTTGTCAAATCTCTGGAATCTATTCCGATACCTGATGTATCAACATCTTCACCGATAGAACCGTTTGTAGCTTCCATATACAGATTACCGCCGGATCTTACGATATGAGTTTCAACTCCGGCATTTTTAATACTGCCGTTATCGTTTGTAATTGAAACTTTATTCAGCCCGTTAACAGCAATCTGTTCGGTGTTGGTGTTACCAAGAACAATATCATTACCGCTTGCGTGTACGGTAACCTTATTTGCTCTTATGGTACCGTCAATAACGGTATTCTGGTTTCCGGTATTTGTTACAACCGTATTAGCCATAGTAGAAGTGACGTTGCCGTCAACATTCATTCCGCCGGCTCTGTTTGTCACGATAGAGTGACCTTTTGTTGTAACCGTGCCGTCAATATCCATACCGCCGGCACCGGTGTTTGTGACATATGTTCTGTTTGTATCATTCGTTACGGAAGCATTTTCTGCGATATTTAACTCATTCCCGTGGTTAGTAACCTGGAGCATACCGTTTTTATTGCTTACCGCACCGGTGATATTCAAATCACCTTTTTGGTTTGTAATGATAGTTCTGCCTGTATCAGTAACAAGTCCTGCAATTTTCATACCGCCGTTACCTTCGTTAAGCATATTAACTTTCGCACCGATACCGGCAGCTTTTACGGTGGCATTTTCGTTTACATTTAGTGCGTTTCCTGCATTTGTGACATACAATTCACCTTCCTCAAGTAACAGGCCGTTTACATTCAGGTTTCCTGCTTTGTTGTATACATAAGCAGCACCCTTACTCATTACTTTTCCGTCAATATTCATTCCGCCTGCACCTGTATTCTGAACGGTTAATTCTCCGTTATCGGTTCCGAGAGTGCCGCTTTCCGAGATTGTCAGTTTGTTACCTTTGTTGGTTAAATTGATGTTTCCGGATGCATTGTGTACGGACCCGTCAACTGTCAAATTACCTTTGGTGTTCATCAAAGTCGTTGATGTAACATCTTTGGATGTATGGTAATTTTGGATTTCGCCTTTTACAAGCATTCCGCCGTTACCGGAATTTGCAAGTTGGACATTCCCGTTGGCAAGAACTTTTGAATCCTGTCCTAAAGTAAGTGACGAGCCTGAATTACCTATATAAATGTGATCTTTGCCGTTTCCTGTTGCATCTGAACCCAATACCGAACCGTTTACTGTCATAGCGCCGTTGGTATTCTGTAAAAACAGGCTGCCTTCATTTTCTACTGTACCGTTCATTTCAAAGCCATCTGTTCCTACATTCTGTATTAGGACTTCTTTACCGCTGCCTTGAACAATACCATTTACTTTTAAAGCTTTACCTTTGTTGGTCAAATTTAACTTGCCGTCTGACATTGTGATTCTGGCACCGTTTGCAACAACAAAATTGCCGTTAACATTTGTAATTGCGGTACTTTTTGAATTATTTATTTTGCCGTTAATGGTTATGCCGTTTGCACCGCTGTTCGACATCTGCATAGCTCCGGAAGAGTTAATGTTGCCGTTCACTACAAGCCCTGTACCTTTGCTTGTCACGTTCATGGCAGCACTGTTGTTAATTGTTCCGTTGAGTTGCAGTTCGCCTTGTTCATTTGTTATTGCAAGACCGTTGTTGGAATTATTAATAGTGCCGCCAACAGTCATTCCGGAAGCCGATCTGTTATATAATCTTGTTCCGTTGTTTCCTGTAATAGTACCGCCAACGGTCATTGCACCGCCATTAATACCGTTAGTCAGCTGAACAGAATTCCCTTTGCTTCCGACAAGGCCGTTAACATTCATTGCACCTTTGCCGTTTACAAGTTTAACCGAGCCGTTTTCGCTGTAAACATCACCTCTTGTGTTTACAACTAATCCGTTTGTACCGCGATTTGTTATCGTAATATCTCCGTTACCCTTGTTAAGGATTCTGCCGGTAATATTAATGCCGCCGACAGGGTCATTTGTATTTCCTGCTGATCTGTCATAAGATCTGATATTTACGTTTGCAGCCCTTCCCGAAACGCCTGCATTTACAAGTTCATTAAATACTGTATCCGAATTTTGCGGGGTAACCTTTTGAGTCACATCAAGACCTGCTCCGACAAAACCTGTACCTACATTAAAGGTATTTGCCACGACATCAACATCCCCGCCGCTGAGAATTCGGCCGTTTATTGTAACAGGGGCATTACCGTGCCAACCCATTGCTTCAAGCAAATTAACCTGTTCACCTTTATACTGTGTTGTCAGGTTTCCGGTATTTACACCTGCTCTCAGCATTTGCATACCGGTAGCTGTAGGTGTATAAACGGACAAAGAACCGACATTCATAACACCGTCGGAGCCGACAACCATACCTTTAGGTGACATAAATACAGCATTGCCGTTATAAAAATCACCGTTTTTTACGGTATTTACAATACCGTTTATGTTAATTCTGTTATCAACCATATTAACAAATTTGTTAATACCTGTATAATTTAAATTTGCGACATCTCCACTGTCAAGAGTGAAGTTCGTGTAATTTCGGAATCCGGTGTTTCCGATAGATTTTGCGGGATCAATGTTAAATGTCCCGTTAGCTCCGCTTATGCCGGTAATATCTGAAGCTGATGCAGCCATTATTGAAGATGCTGCAAATACCAGAGCAAACATAAGCACCGGCAATTTTCGTTTGTTAGATTTTTTGGTCATAGTATATCCCTCACTTTTACATATTTATAATAACGTTTCAGAAAAGATTTATTTGCCATAATATATGTGCAACATTAAGATTTGTTAAATAATATGGCGACCTTATGCTTCAAACATCTACTTATATTATTTACCAAAACCGATATGTTTTGCACATTTTCTGTATATATTTTACATATCTTCACATTTTTATTTCCTCCATCACAGTAAAATAGTCAAACATATACAGTTTAATACGGTATATTTTATAAAATATTTAATCTATTTCAAAAATTTTTACATTTCGTAACACAAAACAGACCCAATTTCTTCGGTCTGTTTTTGCTTTATATAATTTACTTATTACAATTCTGAAACGGAAATACTTGTTATTCCGGAATTCCTTGCGCAGTCCATAACTTTTACTATTGCTCCGTGTGTGGAATCCCCGTCTGTTTCTATCATCATGCCGTCAGGATAATCTTTTGCACTTGTTTTCAGATGAGCTTCCAGGTCATCTGCAGCTATTTCTTCTCCGTCAATATAATACTTATTGTCAGCAGAAACATTTACTGTCAAAATTTTTGTATCTTTGTCCGTAAGATGTTCTTGTTCTACATTTTCGGGAACTGTGAGATTTAATCCCTGTTGGTCAAGCAAAGGTGCAATTACCATCATAATAATTAACAATACCAAAAAGATATCGGTTAATGGTGTTATATTTATTTCGTTAAACGTCTTTCTTTCGCTCGGCATTTTATTGTTCCTCATCAATCATTATTTTAGAATTTTCTTTTAAGGTTTTTTGTTCTTTTTTGCTCAGCGGTTCTCCCGCGACTATGAGTTTTTTAAATTCCGCATCCTGAGCGGCATTCATTACTTTCATAATTTCGGAACTTTTTACGGATTCGTCGGCTTTTACAACTAAATCAGGTGCTTCTAATGTCGGTTTTAGGTTAACCAGCTCGGACACCAGATTGTCAGAATCAATTTGTCTGCCGTTAAGATACATCAGACCCTCTTTGGTGAGTGATACGGTTGCATTTTTCTGTTCAATTGCAATACCGCTGTTTATTTCAGGAATAGAGATTGCGTTATCCATTGACTGAAACGATGGTGCAATAACCATCATAATAATCAACAGTACCAAAAATATGTCCGTCAGCGGTGTTATATTTATTTCCGTAAAAAGTTTGCCTTTTTGTGAACTGAATGCCATTTAAAAATCCTCTAAACTATTTAATACTTGATGTTGAAGATGCCGCTGAAACAGGTGCCGAAACCTCTTCGTCAGAGTCAACAAAGCTCAGGAATAACAACTTTATCAGCTGAAAATCATCTTCATAGTGTTTTACTACTGACTGGAATGAGTTGAAGAATATTACCGCAATAATAGCAACTATCAAACCAAAAGCGGTAGCAATCAATGCAGAACCAATACCCATTGCAACAGCTGCAGACTGATTACCCTGAACTGCCAAATCCTGGAATGTATATAATATTCTGACAACAGTACCGAACAAACCTAAGAACGGTGCAACACCACCAATGGTACCAAGAACGGTAAGATGTTTTTCGAGTTTTCTGACGGCAAGAGCCGCAGATATATCAAATGAACGGGAAAACCCGGATTTTTGATCCGCAAAAATTCTTGCAGCTTCTTCAACGACTTCGCCTACAACACCTCCGCATTGTATTGCAATATTTTGTACACCCTGTAAATTATTTACAGCTAATTCTTTTTGTATTCTCGGTATTAAAAGTTGTATGTCACGTTTATTCTTGTTGTAAACAGACATTCTCTGTAATACAACCTGAACAACAAGCAGTGCGCACACAAGAATCGGCAATAATACCGGCCAATCCATTTTAATTGAGTTCCATAATAGTTCCATAGTTTTTAATCCTCATTATTTATCTGATACATTGTTTTCTAGTAACTTGTAGCTCCAAATACGTTGTAATCAAACGTAAATTGGATATCTATACTTGAATTTTTATATTCTGCCGGCAACGGCTTAAACGGAGCGGTTAATTTAACCGCATCCAGGGCTGCCTGGTCAGCGCTTGGTAATCCTGATGATTTGAACACGCTGCATGAAAGGAGTCTTCCGTCTTTCGCAATCTTAAACAAGAGCACAACTCTCTTACTTTCGTTACCTTTTGGCGGATTCCAGTTCATTTTTATTCTGCGCTGCAAATCTCTCATGTATGGCCCGAAATCGGGTTCTTTAATCGCATCAATACCGGGTCTGCCGCCGGGATTGCCGGGGCCCGGATTACCTCCGCCCGAACCGCCGCCGCCGAATTTTGAACCTGTTCCCGATCCGGAACCGTTACCTGTTCCCGTCGGTGATAAGGATGGTGCAGGTGCGAATTTTCCTGTTCCTGAACCTGAACCTGAACTTCCGGAAGTAGAACCTCCGTTAGGTGCAGTTCCTGTACCGCTTACAGGGCCTGTTGCATATGTCCCTGATTTATTTCCGCCGGACGGAACAGGTACCTGGAAAGCAGAAGACGGTTTTGTCGTAGCCTTTGGTGTTGTCGGAGGCTTCAATGAAGGTCTTGCTGTCGGCGGATTCGGTTTTGCCGGCTGCGGAGCTTTCGGTGCTGATGGTTCCTGTGCCGGTTTCTGTACACTTTTAGTTATTTTATCCAGTATTGACGGACTTTTTTGAGTTTTATTTGCCTGCTTTGGCTTTGGCTGTTGTGCTGAAGTTTTATTAGCAGGTGCTGCAGGTGCAGGGCTGGGTTTGTTTGGTGCCGCAGGTGCCGACGAAGGCATGGATACTTTTCTCGTCGGGTCGTGGTGACCTCCGGCTCTGGAATTTATGTCCGCCCTGTATGGTGTATTTTTATTTATAGGGGTATCTTCTTTATCAACAAGAACAAATTCGATATCGTTCAGTTTAGGCTTAGGCTTTTTCGCAAGAGGAACAACAATTCCCAACCATAAAAGCAATATGGACAAAGCCCATGTTAAAGTAACAACAGAAATATGTACAATAACAGACAGAATGAAAGCTTTCTTCATTGACATGCTCTCTCTGTCCTCGCGAATTACAGCCGGCAGAGTGAATCCCCTGTTATTTGTAAGCTCCCGTTCTTCTACATTTTCTAAATATTTCCCTATAATTGACATTATATTTCCTTATCAACTTTCCCTAATAATTTTCTCTCTAATTTTATTCTAAAACAAAAATAAAATTATTACCCAATTTGCTAATAATTAGAATTATATACCTCCGGATTAACTGTAATCGGCTGAGTTAAAAACAAATCAAACGGAGTTCCGACATTAATGCTGACGTGACCGTTATCTGAGCCTAGGTAATCGTCATTGCCGAAAATTAAACCTTTTCCGTCTTTTGTTTTTATTAGTGCTGCAATGGGAATCTGGACTCCTGAAGGTGTAACAATTTGAGTAAATCTCAAAAATATTTCATCATATGCTTCCGGTTTATTTGGATTTTTTACCGAAATTACACTGCCAAAAATAATACTGTCAGAAGGTATTATTTTTTCATTGTTGTAGTAAAAATCCTCGGTAAGAACCATTGTTATTACGTGACCTTGTCTGAGATAAGCAGACTCTACCGGAGTAGTTAGTACGGAACGAATGGTATTACCGGCAGGAACGGTTAATACTTCATGTTTTGCTGTTTGGGGAATTTGCTTTTGAACTGAATGTGCAGGTTCTGCAAAGCCAAATGACAGGTTTATACACAAGAACACAAACGCAAACACACAGCTAACACGTTTTTTCATCAAAATACCCTTTCCTTTTTATACCACATATCCTTACCGGAATCCTCTTTCTACATTGTATTAAATATAAAAAATTTGTCAATCGGTTAAAGTGTGCGTAATCATTAGAGGTTCTGTCAGTACAATAATACGGTTTTCGCCCGAAAGGATTATGGCATGAGAGCCTTTTTTCCTTTCTCTGCCGGGACGAATTTGAAGTGTTGTTTTGTTTCCGATGTCCCCCTGGTAATGCGGCATTCTCCGCCAAGCCGCAGGAGCGGTCATTTCTCCGCCTATTTTGTTTCCGTTATCTGAATATATATATCCGTTCAAAGGTATTTCATATCCGTCGGGAAGTATCATCTTGCTGATTTTTACTTTAAACGAGGCGTTTGTTCCGACTATCGGGTCATGAACATCCTCAACATACCCTATAAAAGCCGTATTTTCAGGAACAACATTTGTATCTCTCATGTACAGGTCGTTCATCGTTACAAAAGCGACTTTATAACCGTTTTGACAATACTGTGTTGAAATTTCCTGCATACTTTCGACACCGATAAATGTGCCGGCAGGAAGTTCTATTGCATCATAATCCCTGACATCAAGCTGAATTTCCGGTAAATATTCGGCATTTACGGGAAGTGTGCAGGGTATAACAGTAAGTGCAAAAAGTATAAATAATATTCTCTTCATAGAATACATTATAACACTTTTTCGGTGTTTTTCAATATTAAAACATTATTTAAAGCAAAACGGTAAAATTTTCGGGTTACTTTTTTGTTTTTCAAGTTTTGAATCAGGTAATTCAAAACATTTAATACATCTGGCTTCATAAGTTTCATCCCCGCCAATCATAATAAGAGGGGAATTTTTGTCGGCAGCTTTTCCGTCAATAAGTCTTTGGGTTCTGGTTGCGTGTTCGCATCCGCATTTCATACAGACTGCATGTAACTTATCAACCGTTGTTGCAATACACATTAACTGCGGCATGCTGCCAAACGGTTCCGCTTTAAAATCCAAATCCAAACCGGTACCAATAACTTTTTTGCCGTTGGACATCAGTTTTGAAATAACCTTAACGATATTTGAATCAAAGAATTGCAGTTCATCAATCGCTACAACTTCATCATCAGGTTTAACTACGGATAATATATTTATAGAATGTTTCACTTTAACCGCATCGAGCCACAGTCCGTTTCTGGATTCAATGTAGTCCCCTTTTGCTCTGTTATCAATATCGGGAGAAATAACTTTTACTTTCTTCTTTGCAATAATGCAGCGACGGATTCTTCTTAAAAGTTCTTCCGTTTTACCGCAGCTCATAGGGCCTGTAATTAACTCAAAACTATACCCTTCCATTATTCCTCCACTTTTTTCTACTATTTATAAATCTCCACATGTAATATTATAAGAGCATGAAAATATTTCTGTACACAAAGTTACAAAAATGTTACGAATGTTTTATAAACTCCGTACCCCGAAGAATTTTATCCTTCAATTTTTTCAGACCTGCTCCGTAGAAATATTTTAATTGTTCCGGGAATTGTTCCGCAATATCAGTTAAATACATATCCTGCACAATAAAACTTTTTATTAAAAATACTACTTCAATATTTTGTGTCCATATTGCTTTTACGGAATCGGCACTGTCAGAATTGCTCATACTGCCAAAAATTCCCTCTGAATTGTCGGCAGCAAGAAAAAACATTCTGCCGCCAAGTGTCGGAATAATATCTTTTCCGGTAACGTGGCGGGATAATGTCCCGAAATTACAAACAAACGCATCATATCCGACTATTTTAACTTCCAGGCCCCGATTATAAGCATCAAGTAAGTCTTGTTCAAAATTCTTAAAATCTTGCCCCCATACGGCAATCATAATTTCCTTTTTTGCACTCTTTATTATTTCCGAAATCTTTGACTTAACTTTAAAAGAACCGTGAATATCCAGAACGGGTTCAAGATGGGTATCTTTTACGTTGGGCAATTTCTTTTCCAGAAAATTCAGTGTATTTGTAATTTTTCTGCGGTAGCGATTTGTCAAATCTTTCGGCTTAATAGGTGTGTAAGTGACGGGTTTGTCGGCAGAGGCCGGTACAACTCCGTCAGCCACAAGTGCTTTTAGTGTATCATAAGCTCTTGCCTGCGGAATATCCGCAAGCTGCGCAACCTCATATCCTGTTGCGGGGTACTTTTTTAAAAGCGCCAAATATACTTTGGCTTCATAACCGTTTAAGCCTATGGCTTTTAAGTTTTCTACCAACTCTTCCATAAGGAAATATTAACAGATTTTTTAAAGGCTTGCAAGTCCGTTGTCCGTAAGGAGTCAGGTATATGTAAATATTATCCTTTTTTCTCTCATGTAAACTTTTGTAAAGAATATGCGTCAAAATCCTAAAGTTTTGAAATACATGTGTCGATAACATGAACAAAAGCACAATATGAAAGGAACCACATTATGGGTATGGCAGCATCACAAGCCAGATTTTTGGGGCTTACGGCAAGGCAGAACAACATAGAATTTGAAGGGCAGCAGATAAACCAGCAGCGAACGATGCTGGCGAACCAATCGGCGAATTATTACACAGATTTGCTCGGTATGTCTGTTCCGGTACCGCCGTCAGTTGACAGTTACTCGAAAACGGTTTATACGTTCAACGACGGGGCGCTGACAAATACTATTACGTCGCTTATTGCTCAAGCCAATGGCCATTATATGATAAGTTATCTTTCTAAATGGCAGGAAGATTATGTCCCTGTTGCTGCGGGTAATGGAGTCGTTGTAAATACAAATACCATTCAGATTCCATATTCAAGTTACATGGTTGGTACTGATAAGTTGAGGGTACTTGGTACGGATTTAAACCCACCTTTAGGCCCGCTATTCCCTCCGGAGCAAATAGCTGAGGAGTTACAATGGGCACAGATGTTGAATGATAAATACGGTGCAGACACTTGGTATGTAAGATATGTTATGGATACAACGCTTGGTGTTGAAAAGCCTTATTTCTACAGAAAAAGTGATTTAGACCCGGCTATGGGTGCACAATATGACCCTGATACAGGAGTATCTTTGTCAAATATAAATGTATACACAATCGGCAGTGAAGAAAAAATTGTTGAACATACTGCAATTCAGGACTGTTTGTTTGAACGCGATTCTTCGGGCAGGCTTATGAATCTGAGTATTCCTATACCGGGTTCAAACCCTGTTGAATACACCACTTATGCGCTTACAACCGAAACCACAACCGATCAGGATGCATACAACGATGCTATGAATAATTATGAATATGAAAAATACTTATACGACCAGGCAATTGAAAACATTAACTCGAAAATTGCAATTATACAGGCACAGGACAAAAACCTCGAATTAAGACTGAAACAGCTCGATACAGAGCGTAATGCAGTCATGACTGAGAAAGATGCGGTATCTAAAGTTATCGAAAACAACGTTAAAGATTCTTTCAAAACTTTCTCAGCGTAAATTAAGCTTTCCTTTCCTTTTTCCTTTTTCCTATTAATTTCCAACGACCGGATTATATTTGGTCGTTTTTTTTTGCCTAATCCGAAAATTAATAAGGAATTTACGACTTCCCTCTTGCAAATAAAATATATTCATGTTAAAGTCTTTCCATACAGTTCCGAACTGCCGAAAAAAGCGAAGTAAAATATTCATAATCTCGCAGCATTAATTCGGTAAGCGGTGTAACAGAAAAATGGATACTACTCTCTAACTGTGGAGCAAGTCCGGAGGTATTAATTATGTCAATGACAGATCCTATAGCAGATATGCTAACCAGAATCAGAAATGCTAACATGGTTTCTCACGAAACTGTTGAAATTCCTGCTTCAAAATTGAAAATTGAATTGGCTAAACTTTTGAAATCAGAAGGTTTTATTTCTGATTATGAAGTTAAGGAATCAGGTAAATTCAAAGTTATCGTTATTACTTTGAAATACGATATGAACAAGAAACCTGTTATTTCAAAATTGGAAAGAATTTCAAGACCCGGTTTGAGAACATACCACAAGGCTAAAACTTTACCTAAAGTTTTGGGCGGTTTGGGTGTTGCTATTATCTCTACCAGCAAAGGTCTTATGACTGACAGAAAAGCCCGCAAAGAAAATGTCGGCGGCGAAGTTCTTTGCTATATCTACTAATGTTAAGGATAAGACGTTAAGACGTCAAGAAGTTAAGACGGGAATTTCGTATAGATTAATTAGTTAATTTAGTATTCTAAAAACTCAAATTAAATAAACGAAAAGAACTTATCGTCCTGACGTCTTATGGTCTTAACGTCTTAATCTATATTTTTATGTGCAATTTATTTATGATGAAAAGAATTTTATTTTGGTTAAATAATTCAAGATTATTTTCACTGCCTATGACTTTTATGTCGTGGTTGGTTGTGTTTTTGTACTCGCTAAAGGCAGGCGGAAACTTCTTTAACGGTATACTTGCTCTAATTGGTATTGCGTTTGCGCATCTTGCAACGAATTTGTTTGACGATTATGTTGATTACAAAACAGAAATTGCAAAACCCGCCAAAGCTCAAATTAGCGGCAAGAGTAAATGCGAATACTTAAAAAGCGGAAAAGCAACCCTTTCGGAGCTTTTGAAAGTTATAATGATATATTGTTCGATAGCTTTTGTAATCGGAGTATATCTCACTTTTTCGGCTGGTTGGGGCGTAGTTCTGCTTGCACTGATTGGCGGGATAATTACTTTAACTTATTCAAAAATTTCGACTGCAGGTTTTAGTGAAATATATGTAGGACTTGCTTTTGGACCTTTGTTGTTTGAGGGTGTGCATTATGTAATGTGCAGAAATTTTTCGGCTGAAGTCTTATGGATTTCGCTAGCGGTTGTAATGTTTACCGTTGGTTTAGTTTATATGAATAATCTGCTTGATTATGATAATGATGTTGCCGAAAATAAAAACAGTATCTGTGTCTGGCTCAGAGATAAACAAAAAGCAGCATTAGGGTTGTTATATTTATATTGTGCGGGATACGTTTTTTGTCTGGTTTTAACCCTTACAACATGGAATTATCTTTATTACCTGCCGATTTTGATTTTGCCGTATGTTTATGAGGTTTATAAATCTGCAAGAGAATACGGGGTAAATAAAGATTTTGTCCCTCCCGTAAAACGGTGGTATTATCCTCTGGATAATTGGGAACAGGTAAAAAAGAGCGGGCATTCCAGCTTTTATTTAAGATTGTTTCTGGCAAGAAACCTAATGATATGGTTTTCAACGTTGATGAGTGTTGCCGTGTTGTTTTCATAAAATAAAGACGACAAGATGCAAAGTAGTTAAGACGAGAAGTTCATATCATTTAATCGGTTAATTTATTATTTGAAAAGCTTTAATTTAATAAACGTAAAGGACTTAACGACCTATAGTCTTATCGACATTATTTTTTTTCGTGTTACAATTATCGTAACAGAACAGAATTAAGAGGAGCCCCGATATGCCGAATAGCGTAAACCAATCCCTAAAACCGATTACGACAAAAATAAATTCATCCGGAAATCTTGAAATAGGCGGATGTGATTTGATTGAACTCGCAGACAAATACGGAACGCCTTTGTATGTTATTGATGAGGCAACCCTCAGAGGGGTGTGCAGGGATTATAAAAAAGCTTTCTCAAAGTATGAAAAAGTAAAATTCCTTTATGCCTCAAAAGCGCTTTGTTCCCTCGCTACAAGTAAAATAATTTCGGATGAGGGCTTTGGCTTTGACGTAGTGTCGGGCGGAGAAATTTATACCGTATATAAAGCCGGTGCGGATATGAAAAAAGTTTTGTTCAACGGAAATAATAAATCCGCAGAAGAACTTCAGCTGGCTTTGGATTTGAAAGTAGGAAGAATTTCTGTCGATAATTTCTTTGAACTGTCACTTTTGAACGAATTGGCAAAAGCAAGTAATATTTCTGCCGATATTCTTTTGAGAATTACTCCCGGAATAGAGTGTCATACTCACGAATATATTCAGACTGGACATTTGGACTCAAAATTCGGGTTTGATTTGACCCGGATTGACGATGCCGTTGAATTAATACAATCAGAATATACAAATTTGAAATTACACGGTATTCACGCACACATAGGGTCTCAGATTTTTGAAACAAAAGTTTATGATGATGAAATAGAGATTTTAGTCCAAGAGCTGGTAAGAATAAATAAAAAATTCGGCTTAACCCTAAATGAAATAAATATCGGCGGCGGTTTGGGCGTAAAATATACAGGCCAGGATAACCCGCCATCAACATATGAAATTGCCGATGTAATCCTGAACAGTCTGGATAAAGCAGTAAAAAAATACAACACAGAAAAACCGGTAATATATATTGAACCCGGAAGAAGCATTATTTCTACCTCAGGTGTTACTCTCTATACTGTCGGAAGCTCAAAACAGGTTCCGAACGGCAAAAAATACATCTCCGTAGATGGCGGTATGGCTGATAATGCACGTCCCGCAATGTATCAGGCAGAATATACGGCACAAATTGCAAATAACCCAAACGGAGAAAATTTACAAAACGTAACAATAGCAGGACGATTTTGTGAGAGCGGAGATATTTTAATTCAGAATATTAACCTGCCGGAAATCCATGAAGGTGATACATTATGCGTTTTTAACACAGGCGCATATAATTATTCAATGGCCTCAAATTACAACAGAGTGGAAAAATCTGCAATGGTACTTGTAAATAATTCACAATCTGATATTATAATANNATAGAGAGTCTTTGGATGATTTGATATCACACGATTGTATTCCCGACAGGTTAAAAAATAATGTTTAATGATATTTTTTCGTATTTACAATTTCATATAGGCACTCTGGATTGGACACTCAGTTGGACCAATGTGTTTGAAATTACTCTTATAATCGGGATTTTATTTGTTTTCTATAAAAAGTTTATAAAAGATTCTCAGTCGGAAAAATTTGTTAAAGGAATATTCTTCTTAATCTTTGTGTGGGTGTTTTCTGAAATCTTAATCAGGTTAAACCTGAAAATTCTTGGAGTTTTTCTGAAATCGGTAGTAGCATTGATTTCATTGAGTTTGATTGTAATATTCCAGCCTGAATTGCGCCGTTTTTTGGGATTTCTCGGACAGGCTGATTTCTTTACCAGATTCTTCGGGAATAATCCGCATACTGACGGAGATAAGGAAATCGATGTCATCAAAGAACTGATTGAAGCCGTAAAATTTTTGACAAAATCTCATACCGGTGCATTGATGGTATTCCAAAAGGATTTGAGTAATACTTATTACGATGTCGGAACAAAATTAAATGCGGATTTGTCAACAGAGCTTTTGCTGACGATATTTCATCCCAACACACCGTTACACGATGGCGCTGTTGTTATAAACGGTACAAAAGTAATATCGGCAGGTGTGCTTTTGCCTTTGACAGAGGACCCGAAATTAAGCTGGAAGTACGGAACAAGGCACAGAGCGGCAATAGGAATGTCCGAAACAAGTGATGCGGCTTGTCTTGTTGTGTCCGAAGAAACGGGAGATGTTTCACTTACCTTAGACGGTACTTTGAAAAAGTATGAGGATTTGACCACGCTGAAAGCTGATTTGGAACAAATCTTGGGTATAAAATCACCGGTTCCGGCATTTGAAAGAAAAGCTATTTTTAAATTTAATAATTTTATAAAGAAAAATGATAATAACGGGGAACAGGATTAGTAAAGGGTAAAGTTTTGCACAAACACAGAATTACATTTGCAAACATTATAAGGAAAGGTTTTTCTCTAACGGTAGGTGCTTTTATTGCTGGTTTTGCCATCGAGTGTTTTCTAGTTCCAAACAAAATTATTGACGGCGGGGTTGTCGGAGTATCAATGATTTTGAATTATGTGACCGGCTGGAATTTGGGTCTGGCTCTTTTGTGTATAAATCTTCCGTTTATTTGCCTTGCTTTCACAAAACTCGGCAAATATTTCGTGTTGCAGACCTTTTTTGCCGTATCAATGTTAGCGGTTGCAACAAATATATTTCATCATTTCCACTATGTTATAACTAATGATGTACTGCTTGCAACAATATTCGGCGGTATAATTTTGGGAACCGGTGTCGGTACTGTTTTGAAAAGTGAAGGCTCGCTGGACGGTACGGAAATTATGGCGCTTGTTATGTCAAAGAAATTCGGATTTTCTGTCGGCGAAATCGTCATGGGGTTCAACGTGTTTATATATGCGGTTGC
>DBXD01000060.1:0-15808 GCA_002309425.1 Cyanobacteria bacterium UBA1221 | reverse complement strand
TACAGAGTAATCGATGCGGTGCTTGAAGGCTTAAACAGTTCAAAATCCGTCAGAATAATAAGTGACAGGGCTGAAGAAATCGGACAGACTCTTATTTCCGATTATGATATAAGTGTAACTTATTTAGACGGGATAGGCGGATATTCAAAACAACCCAAAAAACTGATATATTGCGTTGTATCAAGGTTAGAAATGAGTAAACTCAAAGAAGTCGTAAGCCAGTATGACCCGGCAGCATTTTTGTCTGTCGTTGATGTTCACGAAGTTTACGGAAAGCGAATGAGAAAGAAAATAGTATAGACAATTTACAAAAAATATATTATACTAAGTTTGAACAGAGGGAGTAAGGATAGAGTAATGGCAAAAAATATTGATACGGTACCGATAGAAGTTAGCATTTTAACGGTTGATCACGACATAAAAGGTATAGTTCACGTTTCAAAATATACAAATACAAACAGAGAATTAACGGATTTGTTAAATGACAAAGAACGTCGTTTTTTAGCCGTTACAAATGCGGAAATTTACCCCAGAACTGGAAATCAATCTCCAAGAAAGTACAATTTTCTTGAAATTCATATGGATTATGTTCTTATGGTTCATCCTGCGAGTCAGGCTGTATTTAAAGATTCCGGCAAATCTCAGGATGATATTGCAAGATTCAGAGAATTACGAATGAAACTTAATCAGACAAGACCGTTTTAATTTTAAGGGTAAAATAATTAATAGGAGAATAGTAAATGGGTATTTTAAAGGATTCAGGATTTGTTGTTGATAATGAATCTTCGGCTGTACTGTCAAAATTTAATTGGGGTGCTTTCTGGTTTGCATATTTTTGGGGCTTAGGCAACGGTGCATTCAGAAAAACTGTTCCAATATTAATCTGTGATATTTTAATGGGTATTCCCCTTTTAAATATAGTCGTGTTGATTGTAAACCTGGTATTGAGAATAATTGCCGGAATAAACGGAAATAAATGGGCATACGAAGGCCGAGCATGGTATGATGCTCAGGATTTTGAAGATACGCAAAAGCGTTATGCTACTGTTGCTGCGGTAAATTTTGCCGCAATAGTTGTTTTCTTTGTTATAGGGCTCTTTGCAGGAATGATGCTATCTGCCTATGTAAAAGGTGCAAATGTCAGCCCCGCAAATAAATCTCAAATATCCGCTAACAGCCCTCTTGAAGAAGTTGCGGATGATGTTGTAAGAATCCAAAGAATGCATGGAGAATTAAAATACGGAGGTATGGAGATACCAAAGTATATTATTACGGATTCGGAATTTGCCCAAAAACGCAACGGAACCTTTGTACAGTCTACTCCGTCAAATTCCGTAAAATTCGTATCCGATAAAAATCCAAACCTTGTTTATTACAAATTTTTATTTGTGCAAGAAGGTAACCTGGATATTTGCAATTTAAAGCAAAAGAATTGCTCTGTAACAATGTATCAGAAGGGCAAACCTACCGGAAAAATTTACTATGATAATAAAGGTAACAAAAAACAGGTAAAAGTTGTAGTTAAAAAATAAGAATTTGGAGGTTAAAATGGATAATATATATAGCGGACAGGAAAATCAGGTTAGTGAAGCAGATGTTCAGATGGCATTAAAGCCTTTTAACTGGGGCGCATTTTTCTTTACCTATATGTGGGGTTTAGGTAACGGTTCATTAGGCAAAACTGCTCCTATATTTGTTTGTGACATATTATTGGCTGTTCCCTTAATAAATCTGCTGGCAATTTTTGTTGGCCTCGGATTAAGAATATATGCCGGAATAAACGGAAATAAGTGGGCATATGAAGGCAGAGCATGGTACGATTTATATGATTTTACGGATACACAGGTCCGTTGGGCAAAATGTGTAGCAGTTCTTGTTAGTGTAGGCCTGGCATTTTTCTTCATGGGTTTATTTGCTGCAATGCTTGGATGACACTAGTTTTTTGTATGTCCTTGTATTTTATAATGGCTTATGTTAGCATGAACTTGTCCGAGGTGTTCGGAGTATTATTTCTGTGGATTTGGTATGCTGGGATTAATCTTTACGTGTATTCTTGGTTTTTTGCTAAGACTGATAGGTATAGTCAAGCCTGAGGGCTTGTGGAATGACGAATATGTTTCCTGGAGTATTGCTTCCACTTCTTTCAGTGACGGGTTCGTCCCGGCAATGTTGTCACAGTGCCATATGCCGTTTTACTATTTATACTTAAAAATGTGCATGTTTTTTGGCGGGAACGGTGATACATTTTTGCGTGTAACTTCTTTGATTCCCGGGGTGCTGTCAATTATTGTTATGTATTTTGTCGGTTTACGTTATAACAGAAAGTGTGCGATTTTTGCGGCATTGATAACTTCTCTGAGTTCTTTTCTTATATATTATTCGCAAGAAGTCAGATTATATTCTTTGTTATTTTTGTTTTCGGCGTTATCGTTGCTATATTTATTAAAGTATCTCGGAAACAGGACTTTAACAAATTTAGGCGGGTTGTTGTTATTTGATTTTCTTATTATGTTTACGCATACAATAGGGTTTGTATTCGTATTTTTTGAATTGTTAGTACTTTCATTTCTGATTTTTCAGGAAGAAAAAAAACGGGTTGCTGTTTTTTGGACAATAAGTACTGTTTTGTTTCTAATTTTACTTCCGAATATATATCATATAATTTCGGGAAAAAGTTTTGCTCAGTGGTGGGGCGTTTTCTCAATATCAAAAATAGGATTTTTGTTTACGGACTATTTTTCACCGGTTTTAACAAATTTGGTGAATGCGCCGGACAAATTTTTGTATAACACGCATATAATGTTTCTGTTCTTTTTGCTTGTCCCAACACTTATGGCTCTCGTATTTACGGGGAAAGCTGTTTGGAAAAACAAGCAAAACTCAGCATTATTTCTGATAGGGTGTCTTGTAGTTTTAGTCATGGTTATAACCGCAAAATCGGGGAAATTAGTGTTTATTACAAAGTATTCTGTTGAAATTTATCCGATACTTATATTTTTGGCTGCATACGGTGCCGCAAGTTTTACAACAAAGTATTTGGGTAATATTTTAATGACTGCTTTTTGCGTAATAAATGCGTGGTATCTGCTATTCAGTCCGACCTCCGCTCCAAAAATGCCCCGTCCGGAGGGTCATAAGCTTGTTGCGGATTTAATATCTCATGCCGAACCCAAAAAGGATGATATTATCCTGTTACAGTATTATGATAAAGACAGATTTAATAAGTATTTTGATTTTTCGGATTACCGTACTTTGTCCGTAAACAAAGGTAATTTCCACGAATATCTTGCTGAAAACGGAGTCTATTCCGAAATATATAAAGACGGTAAAACTATATATGAACCGGTATTCAAAAATAGCGGGAAAGGTTATATTGATTACAAATTGCAGAAGGAGGTCGTTGATGAGTTAAAAGATGGTCAGAGTGTAATAGTAATAGTCAATGACAGTGTGGCTTTCTATAACAATGAAATTATGAAAAAAATCGTTTCGGATTCTTATGTTTATAAAAAGATTCCTTTGCTGTTTTTGGTATTTTCGTATGTTTCAAATCACACGGTTGATACATTGTCCGAGTCGCTGAAAATCGCACGGGCAGAGAAAATTGGTACTTGGAGTTTAATTAAGTTTACAAAACTTAATAAATAGCAAAATTAACGCAAAAAAAAATATTTTCGGGTGTTTATATATGTGTGGAAGGTGTTAGTGAATTATGATAAAAGTTGAAGAAAAAGGTCTTTACGGCAATTTCGGAGCAGGGCATGACAAACAAAAACGTATTGTAAATACAAACAGATTGAATGCTGCTGCATATTCTGCTTGCGCATCGAGTCCGTCGTTTAGCGGGAAAGAATTGTCTGCGATTCAGAAACAATTTTTAGCCCTGTTTCCAAAAAGAGAAGCAAGGTTGTTTAATTTTATGAAAAAAACTGAAGAATTTATTAAAGGTGAAATGGGTGGTATCGTAATTACAGCGGTAGGTACAGGTCTTGTTGCTCCGTTCCCGATAGCTTTTAACCCGTTTGTAAAAGCAAAACCGGGTGCAACTCAGGAAGAAAAAGACGAAGTCCGCAGAACAAAAGCATACAGTGCCTGGAGGCAGCCCATATCAGCGGTAATCGCATTGCTTATTCAGGCGGGAGTTCAGAAGCCGATAGACAGATTCCTGCAGAATTTGACCAATGATGCTGAAACTGCTGCTAAATGGAGAGGGGACGTATTAAACCAAGCTTCACTAAACGATGAAGATTACCTGAAGAGAAAAATTAAAGGTGAATTTAAAGACGGTACGTTAAAATTTGAAAACGGCAATATATTTGATATGAGTAAAGGTAGTGATGCTGTAAAAATTGGGGAAGCCAAAGACTTAAAAGAGGCAATATCAACTGTTCAAAAACAGCGTACAGAATCCCAACTTGAAACTATTGCCAAAACCCTTGAAAGTGACGGTGTAATCAGAATGGGCAATTTCAATATCGATAACAATATAACTGCAGAAGTTGTTAATGATTCTATTGATAAATATATAGAAGCAATTACCGATATGAAGAACAAACCCCAGGATATAGATTTCCATACAAGAAGGGCTGAAGTATTAATAAATAATGAACTGGAATTGGATAAACTTATCGGTAAAGACGCTCTGAAAGATTTACCGACATTTACTGAAACTATAGACGGTAAGAAAATTAAAAGAATAGAATTTAAAAAATTAAAAGAATACTTAGAAGGGGCAAAATCCCGCACAAACAATGAAGATGTAAAACAAATAATTGAAGAAATTTTGAATAAGCCGGAAGCTGTCATGGAAAGTCGTTGCGAAAGAACTTTTGAACGTATCAAAAGTATAAGAGAAGCATGCGGCGGAACATTTGATGCAGATACGTATCATATGTATATGCATAAGCAAAACAGAATGTTGCAAAAGATAAATGACCAACTGGAAAAATTAAAAATAAAAGATTTATCAAAGGCAACACCGGAGCAAATAAAAGCTGCCATTGAGCAGATTCCGGATTTCCTATATTGTGATTCTTCTGATAAAGAGTTACGAAAAGTTCTCAAACGAAATAAGGGTTTATTCATACCTGATGCTGTAGAAGAATTGATGAAAAAAGGGACCCCGCCGAATGAAATATCAGCAAAAATTAAAGAGCAAATAAAAGGAAAAGTGTTTAATGATATAGCGCAAACATATAAAGAATTTACGGCTAATAAATTCAAGTTATTTAAGCAGTTAACAAAGGTCGGTGTCGGGGTATTCATTACATTACCAATTTCTTGTACCGTATTGAATTGGGTTTATCCGAGATTTATGGATTTATTCTTCCCGAAATTAGCAGGAACCAAGAAAGAGGCAGATGCAAAGAAAAACGGAGGTGTTAAATAATGGCAAATCCGAAAGTAATGGCAAATCCTATAAATAATTTTTTTGCAAATGTCTTATCCGGCGGAACACGAACAAAACCATACACACGGCTGGCTGCGAAAATTAAGCCTAAAACTGTTGAGGATATAATTGCATACGCAACAATTGGTTCTGTCGTTGCTAAAGACACTGTAGGTTGTGCAATGTACGTAACTCAATCATTGAATAATGAAAAAATTCCGGAAAAAAGAAGGAAATTCGTTGCAGCTTTGGACTTGACAAACGGTGGATTAATGGTTGCTTCTCAGCTTATATTATTCTTTGCAATGAGAAAAATAAATGATAAACTTTTCTACAAGTTATTCAAATCATTTGGTAAAGACGGAAAACTTTTTGGCGGGTATGCAGAAAGGTTACGTGCAGATGCGAAAAAAGTAGGAGCCGAAGTTAAGTCCAAATCAAAATTGAGAGCGGACTATGCGGGTATGAAGCATCTGGCAATCTCATTATTCAGGTCAGTAACAGAACTTGTAGCTGCAACAATTCTAGCAAAACGTATAATTGTTCCGTTCATAGCAACACCTCTTGCAAGCAAGGTGGAAAAATATATGGACAAAAAAGGTGTGGGCGGATCGGACAACGGGCAAGCTGCTACTGCAGCTGAGTCTTTTAAGGGTTCTCAACAGGCAGATAAAGTAGCAACTCAGCCTGACGCAATGAGTCAAACTTCTGAAAAGGGCGAAGTTACAAACCTTTTGGAATTGGCAAGAATGAATAAAAAACAATAAACAAATAACTTCAACGCAAAAAGGGTAATAAGAATATTCTTATTACCCTTTTATTTATATGTATGTTATAATTAGCATAATAAAAAGAGGGATTAATAATGAAGCTTGTTATACAAATTCCGTGTTTCAATGAAGAGGAGTCTTTGCCTGTAACGATTTCAGCTTTACCCAAACAAATAGCAGGAATTGATGAGATAGAGATTTTGGTGATTGATGACGGTTCGACAGACAAAACATCTGAAGTTGCATATAGTCTGGGAGTTAATCGTGTTGAGAAAATGCCTGTTCATAAAGGTTTAGCCAGGGCTTTTACCGTTGGCTTATCCGCTGCGCTGGATATGGGTGCCGACATTGTTGTAAATACGGATGCAGACAATCAGTATTGCGCGGAGGATATTGAAAAATTGATTGTCCCTATAATTAACGGAACTGCTGATATCGTTATAGGAGCAAGACCGGTAGCTTCAATCAAGGAATTTTCTCTGTTAAAGAGGGGATTGCAAAAGTTAGGTTCTGCAGTTATGCGGATATTAAGTTCGACCTCTGTAAAAGATGCTCCCAGCGGGTTCAGAGCTTTTTCAAGGCAGGCGGCGATTCAACTAAATGTGTTTGATAATTATACATATACCCTTGAAACTATAATACAGGCAAGAGCAAAAGGACTAACCGTAGAAAGTGTTGATATAAATGTGAACCCGAGTATAAGGCGCTCAAGATTGTTCTCAAATATATTTTCTTATGTTACGAAATCAACTTTTACAATGCTCAGAATGTTTATTGTGTATCGGCCTTTCAGGTTTTTCATTATTCTGAGTTTAATTGCATTGCTTATAGGTTTATTAATAAGTTTGCGTTTCGTTTGGTTTTATATGGCAGGCATGGGCAAGGGGCATATTCAATCATTAATATTTGCTGCCGTATTTTTAATTTCCGGTGTACAAATAGGACTGATTGCTATTCTTGCCGAATTAATTTCCATTAACAGAAAGTTGCTGGAAGATATACAACAGCGTATAAAAACGCATGAGTTGCAAAATAATTCGGATAGTTTAAAATAATATAGTAATTTTAACTTAAAGGTGGTTTATGAGTAATATGAATTTTATAACCAAGATAAAAGATTTTGTAATGTCATCAGTTATGGTGCGCGTAGTAGCTTTTACGGGCTTTTCTTTTCTTTTGACAGCTCTCGTTGCATCTCAGAATTTCTTTTTTCAGAGCGTAATAGAGAACGGTGTAAGCAAGAGGGATGTAATTGCAGAGAAAACATTAACTGTTGTAGATGTTAAAAGAACCGAAATGCGAAAAAAAGAAGTTGCGCAAAAAGTGGAACCTGTATTTACAACGGCAGAAGATGATTTTATAAAAAATAATCTTGAAACTCTCGAAACTTCTATAATTCAGATCAGAAAAAAGGAGGCTGTTCCGGCAGTTAAAGTTGAGGAGCTTTCAATTCTTTTTGATATTTCCAATCAAAATACCAAAAATTTTGTTATAGACTTTTTTATAAAAACGGATGAGCAGTCATTGTTAGAGGCATTTGATAAGGCAAATTTGACTTTGGCTAATATTTTAAGTTCGGGCCTTTCAGAAAAAGACTTTGAAAACAACAATATTGATAAAATAATATCAGAAAATCTTGTATCAAATGTTTCAAAAAGGCAAGTGACAATAATATCGTCTTTGTTAAATCAAATTTTAGTGCCAAATCTTGTTATAGATGAATTTGCAACGGAAATAGCAAGAAAGAATGCGGAAAATTCCGTAAGGCCGTACGAAATAACATTTCAGGCAGGCGATAAGATTGTTTTTGAGGGTGAACCTGTTACAAAGTTAAAGAGGGATGCTCTGAGACAGGCAGGATACAATGTTTATGAACTTAACTGGCAGGGTTTATTAGCAATATTGGCGCTTGTTTCGCTTGCGGTATTTTTGTATATTGCATATATTAAATTTTTTGCAAAAACTTTTATGGAACCAAAATACTACACAATAGCAGGGTTCTTGGCGGTATTGCTGACCGTTTGTGCGGTGGTAATTCCGACCGGATATTCCCCGTATGTTGTACCCGTGCCGGCATTTGTTGCATTGTTGGCTATATTTACAAGCCCGAGGGTTGCTTTTGTTGCAACCAGTTTGCTTCTGTCTATACTTACCGTCGGTATTCAGTACCCTTCACAAGTTATTGTGGCTTTTTCCCTTTTGAGTTTGGTTTCTTGTATTACGGTTTCCCAAATACGGTATTCAAGAAGATTTGATATTATAAAAGCCGGATTTATCGTTTCAATTGCAGGCTTTTTGGTGTTGATGAGTATATATATTTTGGAAAAGTGTCTAATTGATGTAAGCAACACTTTAATTGTGAGAGATTCCCTTTGTATACTGGCAAACGGAATAGTCAGTTCAATGATTGTATTTTGGGTATTACCGTTATTTGAAGGTATGTTTAATATAATTACTCCATACGGACTTGCTGAACTTGCAAATCACTCTTTGCTAAAAACCTTATTGGATAAGGCGCCCGGAACGTATCATCATAGCTTGATGGTATCTAATCTGTGCGAAGCTGCGGCTGAAGCCATTGGTGCAAACCCGATTCTTGCAAGAGTCGGAGCTTTATATCACGATATCGGTAAATTACAAAGACCGCTGTTCTTTATAGAAAACCAGTCCTATTTCGGAATAGAAAACCCTCATAAAAATCATAATCCTATGGTAAGTAAAAATCTTATAACGGCTCATACAAAAGATGGTGTGGAATTGGCCAAAAAGCATGGATTACCCTCAGTAATTAATAATTTTATCCTTCAGCACCACGGAGAAGGGCTGGTTACTTATTTTTATAACGAAGCCGTAAAAGAAGACGGAACGGAAAGTGTAAATGAGGAACAATTCCGTTATGCGGGTCCAAAACCGAATATGAAGGAAACCGCAATATTGATGCTTGCGGATGCGATAGAAGCAACCGTTCGCTCTCTAAAAAATCCTACGGCTGAGGATATTGAAAATGTAATAGACAAAACTGTTGTTGACAGATTAAATGACGGACAACTTTCCGATTGCCCGCTAACCCTGAAAGATATAAAAACTATTGTCGCTACTTTCAACAGAATATTGAGAGGAATGATGCACGAACGTATCAAATATCAGGAAATGGATAAAAATCTTGATGCTGATTTGGAAAACAAAATAAAACAACTGGAATCCCAAAACCCCGGTAAGTCTGAAGAGGTATAGGATGGCAAAGATAAATATTTTTAGTGAAAATATTTATAACGATTGGGATATAGATGAAAAGTTTTTTATAGAAAAAGCTAGCAAGATTTTAAAGTTTTATCTTGAACAGCCTGAAATCTCTAAGGGTTGTTGTCTTGCCGGTTATAAGTATAAAGTGATTTCTTTTGATATATTGTATTGTGACAGCGTGAAAACTCACAGTATAAATAAAGAATACAGAAATAAGGATTATCCTGCTGATATAATTACTTTTGCAATATTTGCGGATACCGAAGAAACAGAGCGATTTATTTTTGACGGTGAAATAAATCTTGGCGAAATCGTTTTGGCATTGGATAAGGTTAAAGAAGAAGCCGTAAAACAAGGGGTAACAGATGAGTACGAATTGTTATTTTTAATTGCTCACGGGATACTTCACTTGTTGGGATTTGACCATCAAACGGAAGAAGATTATAATTTTGTTGTTGATAAACAAATTCAAGCATTAAAGGCTATGGGGTATGACAAAATACAAAACACAAGGGTTTAGAAAAACATTTAAAAACGCAAGAAAAGGGTTAAGAATAGTATTAAAGAGCGAAAGAAACATAAGAATTCATTTCCTTATCGGTACATTAACAATTTTATCCGGGATAGCGCTGGGTTTATCGGCGACTAAAATTTGTCTGGTTTTACTGGCAATTTGTCTGGTTGTCGGATTTGAAATGATAAATTCCGCAATAGAATTTTCTTTGGATGCGGTATTTCATAATAAATATTCTGTTCTTGTCGGGATGGCAAAGGATATTTCTGCGGGTGCCGTTATGTTTGCTACATTTATTGCAGCTGCAATCGGACTTATAATATTCCTTCCGCCAATATTTAAACTGATATGTTCTTTTATTGCATAAAACAAAAGCGGTTTTTAAAAACCGCTTTTGTTTTCATATTATAAGATAATCTAGTTATTACTCAGTACCAACTTAAATGTCGCAAGGTTCTTTATGGACAACATTGTATGTTTATTATGTTGTTCTTCTGAAATATTGAAGATGCGTATAATTCGTTGTATCTCTTCCAAATCTTTTCTGTTTCTTATTTTATAAACGTTACAGATAGGATCTGAAACTACGGACATCATAGTGTTTAAGTCTTGTTCTTTCATGTTGTTATCCTTATAACCTCTTTATATATCTATAAAGTTTTTTTTATTCTGAAAATTGCTTTTTTTATAAATTTTTGCGTTACAAAATTTAACATTTTAATGCGCAATTTTTTGGTTATTTATGTTTTTATATAAAAGTAAGGGAAATTTAATATGGTTCAAAAGGTAAGCAATTATTATTCAAAAACATTATATTCAGTAAGTGAAAAACAAAAGAAAAGGGATAAAACCTCATTCGGTAACGCAAATCAGACTAATCCCCAGGGAATGAGCGGTATTTCAAAAGCATATGCTGATTACGACGTGAAAGTTCCCATGCCATATACCAAGGTCGGAGAAATCAATATGCCATACGGTATAAAGGCTCATTGTTACAAGTTAGCAAATGGTCAGTCGGTTGTTATTGTTCCTAAAGACGGTAACACTGTATTGCGTACATATGTAAACACAGGTTCTTTTAATGAACCTGATAATATCAGAGGAATAAGTCACTATATTGAGCATAATTTGTTTAACGGATCGGAAGGGCTTGAAGCAGGAGAATTTTTTGCGACAGCAGATAAAATAGGTGCTGATACTAATGCTTGTACGAGTATGGCAGAAACAAATTATTTTATATCTTCAAATTTACTTAATGATAACGACTTAGAAGAAGAAATGAGAATACATGCTTCAATGATAGAATCTCCAAAGTTTGCTCTGGATATGCTTGAAAAAGAAAAAGGTATTGTAAATTCAGAAATTAATATGGCAACATCCGAACCGGGGAATATAGCGTTTAATGAAACAATAAAGACTCTTTTTAATATTAAAACGACATCAGAAGATGTAATTGCGGGAACAACCGATAATATTACAAATTTAAAAAGAGAAGATGTTGTTAATTATTACAATACTAACTATTTCCCAGCAAATATGGTAACTGTTGTTTCGGGCGAAGTTGAGCCGGAAGATGCAATGAAATTAGTATCTAAATATTTTACATCGAGAAAGTCTGCGCCTCAGTCCCGTCATTATGAAAATCTTGTACCTATACAGGAAACCAAAAGAAAGGATATAATTTCAGATAAAACGCAGGCCGCAAATATTGTAATGGGGTTTGTCGGGCCGGAAAACTGTGATTTAAAATCAGATATTCAGGTGACAGCGCTGATGTCTTTGCTGCTTGAGTCGAGCGAAGCGAAGGCAATTTTTAAAAAAGACAACGCAAACGTTAATTTCTGGCAAGAGAAGTTATTGGCTAATCCGAAAGCGCCGAGGATGATTTCGGTTGTTGCGGAATCTTCTGATGAAAACAGTGAAAAAGTATTGAAAAAAATCTATTCAAGAATACAAAAATTTCAAAATCAGCCGGTAACTGAAGAACAGCTTAAAATTGTAAAACGTGACATTAAAAAAAGCTTTGCGGAAGCTTTTGAATCTTCATTTGCCGTAAACAGTTATATAGGTTCGGCTATTCTTGACGGACAGGTTAATGAGATGACTAACATTGAAAGTTATATAGATAGTCTGACGGCAAAAGATATTCAAGATGCCGCAAAAAAATACCTTGATTTGAATAAGGCTGCTATTACGGTAGTACACCCTGAAACAGCCAGTACGGAGTCTATATCAAATAATTATAATACTGCAAAATCGTTGAGTTTTACCGGAAAAGTTAAACAAGCAATTAATATGGGTAACGTAAAGCAATATGATTTAGTTAATAATTACAGGGTATCAGTGTATGATAACCCGTACCCTAGAGTTTACGGAGTTATTTCAAAACGGGTTGAACAGCCTGTTTATGCCTCAAATCCGGCAGCATATGAAGTTTTGAACGAAATATTAGAAAACGGAACAATGCTGCACAATCGGGAAGAATTTGAAAAGATTCAGGAAAATGACGGAACAAAAGTCACTCTAAGGGCTGATGAGCGTGGTATTGCCGCCGATTTTATGTCGGATGCGGACGATTATAATGCTTTATACAAATCGTTAAAAGAAGCTCTGGAAAATCCCAGATTTACGGAGGAAACATTTAATGATGCGGTTAAAGCGGTGAAAGACGTTGTATCAAGAGCGGAAAAAACTCCTTGGGATAAGTTGTTGCCTGTCCTTGAACCAAAATCAGGGCATACAAAAGAAGAAATTCTGAAAGGGTTAGAAACACTTACTTTAAATGAGGTAAAAGATTTATATAGCCAATTGTACACAAAATCTCATGGTATAGTATCGGTTGCTGCTCCGACAGGAACAAAACCTCAGTTAAATAACAATATTCTCATATCTTTATCCGGGTTAGACAGGGTCAATCCTTATGTTAATGTTTTGAATGATGATTATGAACCAATAAAATCTCCGAAAGTATTGATGCTTACTGATAATAAGAGTCAGGCGGATGTCCTTATGGCATACAAATTTGTTGATAACGGAAACCTTAAAGACAGAGTGACTTTTGACCTGCTCAACCAGATATTTGGCGGAGGCCCGTCATCAAGATTATTCCTTGATTTAAGAGAAAGCAGAAAATTGGCATATTCTGTCAGGTCAAGGATATCCAGACGTAATAATACAGGCAGGATGATTTTATCAATAGGGACAACAACTGATAATAACGTAACGGGCGAAAAAAGTTACGATAATCTCCCGAAATCCATAAACGGATTTAAAGAAAATATAAATAAAATTAAATCAGAAAAAGTTTCATCCGAAGAATTGGAAAAGGCAAAATTATCACTAAAAAATGATATATTATCGGGAAATGAGATGGTTTCTGACAAGAATTTCTCAATATATAAGGGGACTTCAAACTGGTACGGACCGAATTATGAAAATCAATATCTTGAAATGATTGACCAAATAACGGTTGATGATATCTTTAATGCTGCAAATTATGTATTTGCAGGTGAGCCTGTATATTCGATTATTGCAACGAAAAATACGCTGGATGCAAACAAAGATTATTTAAAATCACTTGAAAAAATGTAATTTGTTTCTGCGTAATATTTCCTCATATTCGTGGTAGAATCATCTTATGCGGGAATTTGATTTTTATATAGTACCTACGCCAATAGGAAATCTTGGCGATATTACACTAAGGGCAATAGAGATTTTGAAATCTGTTGATATAATAGCTTGTGAGGATTCCAGAAACACCCAAAAAATCCTCAATCAATACTCTATTGGGACAAAATGTATCTCTTACCATAAATTCAACGAGCGTGAGCGGGTAAACCAATTTGTTTCGCTGATAAAAGAAGGTAAAAAAGTAGCACTGGTGTCAGATGCGGGTACCCCGTTATTTTGTGATCCGGGGTCAATCCTTGTAAAGGAACTGAAGAAAGAGGGTATCAGCGTTACTTCTCTGCCAGGTGCAAATGCTGTTGTGACTTTCTTATCCCAAATACCGCGAGAAACGGAGGAATTTTGTTTTATAGGCTTTCTTCCAAAGTCGGAGAAACAAATCGTTGAGATTTTAAACAACCATAAAAATATTGATACTCTGTTTTATGAATCCCCAAACAGACTTTTGGATACTCTGAAGATTATTAAAGACGTAAACACCTCTGCTGTTGTATCTGTCGGCAGAGAACTTACCAAAGTATTTGAAGAAGTTATGACGGACAATGTTATTAATATTATAAATCACTTTTCTAATGGTGAAATAAAAGGCGAACTTGTCGTAATGGTTCATTCAGAAAAAATTGAAAACTCCGTTGAAGAATATTCAGAAAGAATTAAGCAGTTAAAAAATAAAAACTTTTCGGATAAAGATATTTCCGTGATTTTATCGACTCTGTACGGCATAAGCAAAAATGAAATTTATGAATATTTAATAAGCCATAAATAACTTTAAACCGGCAAAAAATTTTTTTTACGGGTTTTATATTTGATATGAAAGTTTTGCAAATATTACCAAACAGTCATTATCAAAATAATTATTCTCAAAGAACAAGTTTTAGAGGGTATACTTCTAAAGAAATATGTGCAGATTTGTGTCATGGTGCTTGTTGTGACCATGGTACTGTTATGAACGCAAATTTGAAAATAATTGCGGACAAATTATATACATCTTACAAAATGATGACAGATGGACTAAAAAGTACATTATTAATCAAATCTTCAATTGTGAAATGGGTTGTAAATTCTGAAAATCCAGAAGTACAAACACTGAACAAACTTGCAAACACCTATATTGATGCAATATCAAAAGAAACCGATTCCGGAAAAATTAAACAATTAGAAGAGCTTCTTACAGAAATCAACAAAAAATTAAAACAATTAATCGGTGACTCTGAACTGTTCACACCGGTTACAAATCCTGAATTAAAAGACAAATCTTTTTTTGAAGTACAGGTGAATGCTGAAAATATATGCATGTTTAAAGACCGTGGGACAAATCTTTGTGCTATATACGACGGTATAAAAGATGAAAGCGGGGAAATCGTAAGCAGGCCAATGCCTTGTCATAAAGTTGGAAGCGATGAAGCTCCATGTCCTTGGCATAATCCCGAAAAATATCCGGAACTTTGTTACAGAACAAAGGCAAGACTGGAAAATAACGGTTATGTAGGAATCCCTATGCAAGTTGTACAAAAGTATGTTGCTGACCAATATAATTTAAATGAAGTCTTTATCGAAAAAATTTGGCAGCCGTTTTTAAAAACACTTGAAAAGTAGCCGTTGTTTGAAGATTTGGAATAAAGATATTAATATGTTTTAACAGCAAGCAAAAAATATTTTTTACGTTTTTTAGAATTTATATGAAAATAAATTTCAACAATGTTGAATTATACAATCGTTCGCTGAATTATAACAGATATAATAATTCACAAAATGTTCTGAAATATAGAAACATATCCTACTGATATTGTTTTGAATTTCAAAAATAAAGGAAAATTAACAGCACCAATTGCGCCAAATCTTAGGGATAAAGTTATAACAAGAGAGATTATTGAAGAAAATACTTAAAATATATAGCACTCAGCTCGCTTGCTCTCGAACCTGATTGACAAGTTCTCGCCAAAGTATCGTAACATAAAACCCCCGACACTGTCGGAGATTATAGAGAACTTTTTAATGCTAAAAACTGCCTAAATATTGCTTTCTTTTTGGTTTCTTTTTCTTTTTGCCAAAGAAAAAGAAACTGGGCGATACAAGGCTGTATCGCTGCACTCGCTTTTAACGTGTCTGCGGTTGATTGTTTCAGAATTTCATTCTTTCACAATCAAGCCTTCGCACTCAGCTCGCTTGCTCTCGAACTTGATTGACAAGTTCTCGCCAAAGTAT
>DBXD01000032.1:3692-4570 GCA_002309425.1 Cyanobacteria bacterium UBA1221 | reverse complement strand
AAGGAGTGCCAAAAGCACCCCTTTTGTTAAATAACGATGATTTATTTTTCTGCCGGTACCGGTTTTACAACAGGCGGTTCTTTCGGACAGCCAACGTTGTGTTTCGGAGGCATCGGCGGAACTTTAAACATTTGCTTTTTGTGGTTCCTTTCAAAGTTTTTTCTGCCTTCTTCTTTGATTTTTTTAAGTTCTTTTTTCTGTTTATCTGTCAGGATTCCTTCAAATTCTTTCATATTCTTCATTTGAACTCCTCTTGCCTGAGTCTTTAATTCTTTTAATTCTTTTCTTAATTGAACAATTTTTTCAGCCTGTGCTTCAGGAGTTAAAGAAGAACGTTTAACCGATTCTATTTCTTCATGTTTAAGTTTGATTTTTTCCATAATAGGTTTTATTTCTTCAAAACCTCTCTGGTGAATTTCTTTAGCCTTGAGTTTTTGTTCTTCCGTAAGTTTTAACCTTTTTTCAAAGTTTGCTTTGTCAGGTCGCATCGGAGGTTTGTGGAATTGCCCGTGGCATGGTTTTGTAAACTGTTTTTGCGGGAGCGGATTTTCCGCTTTGTTTTCCGTTGCCTGCGAGCAGGTTTGTGAGCATAATGTTAATGCTAAAATTGCTGTTAATAGTAAAAGTTTTTTCATAGTTTCACACCCTTTCTTTTTTTATAATAAGTCTTTGAGTTCTTCCGCAAGTTCTTTTTTTGCGTTGTAAATTCTTGATTTTATCGTACCTATAGGACATTTGAATTTTTTTGCTGCTTCCTCATATGTGTAACCATAGACTTCACAGTATAATATTACTTCTTTAAATTTAGGCTTGAGGTTATTAATGGCTTTAGTTATCCTCTCTTGCCTGTTATTTGTGATAAGTCGGAGCTCCGGAGA
>DBXD01000032.1:0-3640 GCA_002309425.1 Cyanobacteria bacterium UBA1221 | reverse complement strand
GTTTCTCTGTTTTTTACGGCTGACTTTAAATAGTCTTTTGTAACGTTCTTTGTGATTGTTGCTATCCAGGATTTTATGTTACCCCTTTCTTCATATTTGTTTTGATTTTTCCACACTTTCATATAGACTTCCTGTTCCAAATCTTCATTTGTTTCGCCGGAAATCATTCTTATTATGTTTTTTACATTTTGTTTATTATTTTCTATTATTTCTCTTAAATCCATTAGTTCACCGAAATCAGACCATAAGAATCCACGGGCAGACCGTAATCTTCCAGGGTCAGAGTTTGACCGTACATTATGGTATCTCTTACATCGACATTTAAGTTTACTACACCCAGAGTTGAAACAAACAATAAAAGTGCGACAGAGGCGCATGCCAGTTTTAATTTTGCCCCGCTTTTTCTTTTTTGTCTGAGAATCGGGGCAACTTCTGCTATTAATGCCGAAACTTTGTCCATTTGTTCCTGTTCTTTTTGGCAATCAGGACATGCTTTTATGTGTTCGGCAAGATTGGCATCGTTCCCGAATATAAATAGACCTTCGTATTTTTCACATTTATCATTCATATTTTTACCTCTTTATCATTATAACGAAATAAAAAAATAATTGTTCATTTTTTGTAAAAATACTTGCAATTACTGTGTTGTTTTATTATCATGGGTAAAGACGAGAGTTTTATTCCGGAGTATTCAATGGACAGAAATGTAATTTGTATAAAATGGGGTACAAAGTTTGGTTCAGAGTATGTGAACAGACTTTATAAGATGGTTGAAAAGAATTTGTCCTTACCTCATCGTTTCGTATGTTTTACGGACAATACTGACGGCTTAAATTCAGGAATAGAGGTTAGGGCTCTTCCCCCGTATGAGGACAATACCGCAATAGGTGATAAAGGGTGGCGTAAACTATCTCTATTTAATCGTGAATTGTCGGATTTAACAGGTACGGCATTATTTTTGGATTTGGATATTGTAATCAGAGAAAGTTTAAATCCGTTTTTTGAAGTAGAGGGTGATTTTTTGATAGTAAAGGACTGGGATTTTCCGGATGATATTATAGGAAATTCATCTGTTTTTAGGTTTGAGGTCGGAAAATATCCTGATGTGTTGGAAGATTTTTATAAGCTCGGAAATGATATAAGAAAAGAATATAAAAACGAACAGGCTTATCTTTCTTATGCAATGCATAAGAAGGGGATATTGAAGTATTGGGACAAGTCCTGGTGCGTAAGTTTTAAGCGCAACTGTCTGCAGCCGTTTCCGTTAAACTTTTTTAAGATGCCAAAGGACCCTGTTGATGCTAAAATTATTGTATTTCACGGGCGCCCGACTCCAGAGCAGGCATATGATGGATTTTTCGGTAAAGGCGGGCTAAGGTATGTCAAACCGACAAAATGGCTGGATAAGTATTGGAATGTATAAAACTAAGGAACATAAGTATGGAATATGTAGAAAATAAAGAAGAAGAATGTGCGCAAACGCTGGGTATATTTAAGGACATGATGAAATATTCCCCGTCAAAGATTATTGGTATGATTGGTAATACTATTGTAATTCCGATTTATACAAATTTGCTTCTTCCTGAACAGTACGGACTTTATTCTTTATCAATAGCACTTTTGTCGTTCCTGTGTATAATTTTTTCAGACTGGGTTGGTTTGTCTGGTTTGAGGTTCTTTAGAAAGGCTCAGTTAGCGGATGATTTGTCACAATATCTTTCAACATTGGTAGTGATATTGGGCACAAATCTGCTTATGATGTTTGGTTTATGTGCTATATTCCAACATAACATGATACCGTTTTTTAAAGTTAATCCTATGTATTTCTGGGCGGTGCTTATACTTATAATTCCTGTTGCGGTCAGGGCATTACTGTTTCAAATTTTAAGAGCTCAGATTAAACCGATATCATATACATGCTCAACGATATTTAACCAGTTTATGACAATCGGTTTGTCAATATTATTTATAAAGACGTTACATCTTGGCGCAATGTCAATGCTTTTGGCAATGGGTGTTTCCATTTCAATAACGGATATAATTCTGATGTTCCAGAGTAATATCGGAAAATTCTTCAGAAAACCAAAATTATCATGGGGGGTACTGTTCCCCATAATATTGTATGGTATTCCGCTTGCCGCATCATCATTGAGCGGTTGGATAATAAATCAGAGCAACAAGGTTGTAATGAACAGTATTAAAGGGTTTACGGATGTTGCATATGTCGGGGTTGCTTATGGTGCAACAATGTCAATATTAATGACTCTGTTTTCAATTATTACAGTTGCCGCTATTCCCAGAATATACAGAATTTATGAGGCAAAGATTGATGTAAGGCCGATTATTTCAAGATTTGCCGGATATTTTTTACTCGTCGCTCTTCCTTTAGTTACGGTAATGGCTTTGTATTCTACCGAGATAATAAAATTGTTGGCAAATGTTAAATTTATGCATGCCTCAATATTGGTTCCTTATTTTGCATTCGGAACACTGTTTTTGTGCTTAACGGATTACACTACGTTGCAATATCACCTTGCAAATAAGACCTGGATTACATTTATTATTAAACTTCTTTCCGGTTTGTCTAATGTCTCGCTGACCCTTTATTTGGTTCCGATAATCGGCTTAAAAGGTGTCGGTATCGCAATGCTGACTTCGAACGTTTTGTTCCTCCTGCTCAGTTTAATAATCAGATTGCCTAAATTGGGCTTCAGACTTCCTTTAAAGCAAATATTGTGTATATTATTGTCAGGACTTCCTGTCTGTGCAGTATATTATATGTTTTTGAAAAATTTAGTTCCTTTGTCAGCGGGATTGCAGATGTCAGTGTTAATGGTGCTGTTCTACCTCGTTTATTACGGTGTAAACAGACTGTTAAAGCCAAACGGGGTGTAATGTAAATCGGACCATGTAATTCTGAGCGAAGCGAAGAATCTCAAATATATTAAGGCTATGTGCATATTGCAGGCATAGCCTTTTTCTGTCTTGTATGTAAACTTTTGTAACGAAAATTCAAACTTCGGTCAATTATATAAAAGTTAAATACTTTATATATATAAGATGTAATTTTTAATGAGAGAGTACATGCAATGGGCATTAATTTTAACAAATTAAAAATGCAGCGTAACTCAGCGGCAGGCACACAGCAAAATCAAACGATTAAACGATCGTCAAACAATACTGCTGAGAAAGGTTCATTATTCAGAACGGCATATTCCAAAGCAGGCGCCGGCGGAACTCAGCGCACGCGTGACCCTCATTATACAAGTTCGGGATATTTTGGAAATCTTGAAGCCTATGCGAACATGAAAAAGCAGCTCTATACAGGGTATGGCAACTTTGGTGATTATACGGGCGGCAGTTACCGTGCGGGGCAGCGTGCATGGGACAGACAGCAGGATTTGTATAAATATGTTTATGACAGAACAAATACAGATGTAACTGACACATGGTTTACGAAAGCCGTAAAATGGATTGGTATCGGTACGGCGGCAGTCGGTGTCGGTGCTGGTATTGGAAAAATTGTGAAAGATATTATTGATTCAATAAAAAACAAGGACACAACAAATAGTCCGACAAGTACAACAGCAACAAATACTCCGACAAGTACAACAGCAACAAATACTCCGACAAGTACAAC
>DBXD01000013.1:12419-12696 GCA_002309425.1 Cyanobacteria bacterium UBA1221 | reverse complement strand
TTAACGTCATCTTCAACACCTGCTAATTTGCCCAATTCGGCTTCAACTGAAACGCCTCTTGCGTGAGCATAATCAACAACCTGTTTTGTAACTGCAACATTTTCTTCAAACGGGAATCTTGAACCGTCAATCATGACAGATGAGAAACCGCCGTCAATACAAGCCTTACAAATTTCAAAATCGGCACCGTGGTCTAAGTGAAGTGCGATAGGTACAGTAGTTGTAGCTAATGCAGCTTCAACTAATTTTAGTAAATATGTTTGATTAGCATATTTTC
>DBXD01000013.1:7614-12367 GCA_002309425.1 Cyanobacteria bacterium UBA1221 | reverse complement strand
TCCATATTGTTTACATTGTAAGCACCGATAGCATATCCGCCTGCAAGTGCTTTTCTGAACATTTCCTCTGTTCCAACCAATTTTCTTTCACTCATTTGAGATCTCCTTCTTTTAGTAAACTCTAAGACATGACAAGGATATAACAAACACATACGCTAAGCAAGTCAAAAGATTTATTTCCACGGCAGATAAATATCGGGTACGGCGGGGTGCCCTTCCAGGTAGTTTGTAACATCAACCGTGCAAATATTCGGATTGTTTACATAACTGTTCCACAGCTTTTCCGCTTTGTTATCATATCCTCTCTGAGGATTATGAAGCCGCATCGTATTGTATAGCCGAAGTTTTTGTTGTTCGCTAAATCTGCATCTTACCGATATTACTCCGTAAGAAGAAGAAATAACCTGATTATAAAAACATCTCCCGTCACCATTTTTAGTGAAGAATTTCATATCGTTTATAACGTTACCTTTGTTATTAAGGGTATTCTCTTCCCCGTATAGAGAGCAGGTTTTAAAGTTATCAATAAATTTATCGGAGAAACCGTTATAGGCATGTGCCGGCAATATCCACAGCATAAACAGTAAGGACAAAAGCAGTTTCTTTTTTGAAAGTTTTTTTATTACTTTTGAAAACGGAACTATTGGAACCATCTTGTATCCGCAATCATCAGATAATGCTCCGCCCATTGAAAAAAGTTCCTCCTGCGGATAGCGTCTGCATATGCCGGGGCGGGATTTATGGATTTTGCATTTGTGTGTTTCTTTATCAAGATTTTGGCACTCAAATACAAGACCTGTTTCGTCTTTGTCAATGACTTTCAGATATGTATAAAACCGGTGCATATATTGAAGTTTTTTAAATTCTTCTTCATCCTGTATGACGTGTTTAAAATGTTTTACATAAATTTTAGAGCAGCATTTTCCGCATGCCTTGCATTTGCCCGTACGGTAGTAATACCGCCTGAAAATTTTTGATAATACAAATTTTTTTATTTCCAGCAAAAAGTTTTCCATACCAATATATTAGCACGGAAAACTTTAAACCTTTTTTATAAAGCCATTAAAGAGAGGTTACGTTATAATCTCTCTCTGCAACTGAGCTTGTTGATTCACATACAAGCTTCAGGCACTTATCAATAAATGCCTCAACTTTATTTAAGTCTTTTTGCAGGTTTTCAAAATTTGCTTCTTTCTTGTTTTCTGTAATTAATTTTTCGTAATCCATAATAGTATCTCCTTAACTACTTCACATAATTATTAACGGAATTTTTTTGCCGAACTTTAGGTTTTTTATAAAAATCTTTACAATAGTTAACCAAATCAGAATCCCAAAATCCTAACAGGGACTGTATCTCCTTTATATATACAAAACAAATGGCATTGGGTTTATCAAAAAGGGGTTTAAAAACCATGAAAAATGCGTTATACTACAAATGTAGCAGAGAAGTTATAGTATAATGACCATTTGAATAGTGGATTACATTTTGTTGAGGTATGTGTAGAATAGTTTTAAGTAATGTTAAAATATTTTTACTCATTAACAATAAAAAATATTCACGAGTTTTACAATAAAAGTGTTAGGCGGTAGAGTTGAACAAAGACGTTAAAACAACAAATAAAGAAAAAACAAGCAAAAAGAAGAATTTGTCTTCGCCGGTGACGAATCCTTCGGCGCAGAATGTTCTGCCGTCATCCAAGAAAGGCAGAAAGAGTTCTTCTGCCGTCAATTCTGCTGCAATAAATGACTCTCCGTTAAACAGGACAAAGATTTCCGAAGCAGATTCTTCAATAAATAAAACAAGAGAGATTGTCGCCAAGATAAATGATATTAATCTTGTTAAATCGTCCAACAAAATGTATGGCGGCTATTTGACAAATACTCTTTCGCCGGCACACAGAATTATTGATTATATGTCTGTTATTTCAGACCTGAATATAAACATGCGTTCAAAAAGTACGGCAAATGAGTTGATAAGTGTTTTTAACAATATTTTTACGTCAAAACTTCATTGCAGTTTTGTTGCGTTCGGTACGTATCAGGAGAAATCGAAGTGCATAAACCTGAAGCTTACAAGTGCAATAGGCAATACATATTCGTCAAAAATATTTTTATCAGAATATGATAATCCTGTAATAAAATGTTTTAACAGTTCATCAGTAGTTATAAACAAAGATACAAAATATCTGAATATTCCTTATCTGAAAGATTCTCCAACGATTATATTCCCGCTTGTATCGTTAAATCAGACGCTGGGAATTATGATTTTGGGCGGTTATACGGAAGATTTCAATGTGGATATTTTGTCATTTGTCACAAACTATGCCGCGATGTTTTTGCAGAATGTAGAATTAAGAGAAAAGACAAATAAATACGCTAATGCCGACAATCTGACTAACCTGTATAACCACAGAGGTTTTCAGGAGGTTCTGGCATCCGAACTCCAAAAGGCGGAAGAAACGGACACACCTCTTTCTATTGTTATGTTTGATGTGAATAACATATCCAAAATTAACAGAGAACTCGGGCATGCCAAAGGTGACGAAGTTATAAAACTGCTTGCGGAAAAGGTTAAACAAAATATACGTTCAAACGATAAAGCCGGCAGATACGGCGGAGATGAGATTGCATTAATATTACCTAACACACCTACAAATGATGCAAAATATCTGGCGGAATATATTACTTATACATTGTCCTGTTGTTTTGTTGATGATGTGGGACCGGTTAAAGTTTCTGTCGGTATTTCAACATACCCGAACGACACAAAGGACCAGGAAAAACTTTTAATACTTGCAGAACAGGCTATGTATATTTCGCTTGCAAAGGGGTATAAAGAAGGCATGTCTGCAATAGTCAGTTCTTCCGATTTTAACTTCTGGGATGATACGGCTCTCAATTCTTTTGCTGAGGTTATTGCCAAACGTCACTCTCAACTCGGTATCAATTTTGAAGAAGAACTTGTTCACAAGTTTAATAATGAAGAAATCATTTCGCACAACCACCTGATGGAAATGGTTACCACTCTGGCGGGTGCGATTGATGCGAAAGACCCGTACACAAAAGGTCACTCTACGAGTGTATCAAGATACTCGGAGGCTCTTGCCCGTGCAATTAATCTTCCTGAAGAAGAAGTCCAAAAAATTACACTCGGCGGACTTTTGCATGATGTCGGTAAAATCGGTATTCCGGAAAGTGTCTTGAGAAAACCGGGCAAATTGGAACCTGATGAGTGGGAAATTATGAAACAGCACCCTGTAATAGGTGTTGAAAAGGTTCTTGCGCCAAATGAAGCTTTGGCACATTTAATACCTATTGTAAAATATCACCATGAACATATTGACGGCAGCGGTTATCCGGAAGGCTTAAAAGGCGGAGAAATTCCGCTTGCGGCAAGAATTGTTGCTGTTGCGGATACCTACCATGCGCTGATTAGTGACAGACCTTATCGTAAAGGTATGACGATTGAAAAGGCTTGCGAAATTCTTCAGGAGGGCGCAGGTACAATATGGGATGCTGATTTAGTCAGACACTTTATTGCAATCGCTCCGTCATTAGCATCAAGTGTGTAGGGTGCATTAAGTTCTTTACGTCACATTGTGCGGTGGAATAGTTTATATGTTTAATGTGTATAAGTTGATAAGTTCTTATCGGCGCAAGCGCAAATTGGTTATTATAATTAATTGTGCGAAGCACTGAAATGTACTTATCAACTTATCAACGATAAACTTATATACATATATCCATTTTGCTTCCGAATGTAAACTTTTGTAAAAACGAATTTGAAATGACTGAAACTCAGTCATAATGCTTGATAAGATAGGATAGGATAGGAGGGATACTGCGCAAAAATTTTATAGTTTATGTTTTTATGTAGATATGTAGGACTTAGACATGGAAGGTAGGCATATAGAATGGCAATGACAGTCAATAGCATTAGTAGTAATGATACATTTAATATCAGAAAATCAAAAATATCTTTTAGAGGAAGTGATACTCAGGTCGTCGGAGAGCAAAAACCTGATACTTTTGAAAAACAAGGTAAATCAGGTAATAAAAAATTGTTAACAGGTTTAGGAATAGTTTTGTTAACCGTTTTATCTGCTATTGGCCTCAGAAAAGGTATAAAAGTCAGGAATACGAACAAAGCACTTAGGCAAGCGGCAAATACTGTCGGAATTGAAGATGTAAAATTGTATAAAAATTTAAAAGAAATATTTCGTAAAATTACAAAACTTGATGGGAAAAAGTTAGAATATGACGATATGGTTCGTAGTATGCAGCAACTTACAAATAAAGGTACAATCAAAGACGGAGATAAATTTATGATATTAGCTCCGGAAAAAGTACAAGAATTTTTCAGCACATATTATAAGGAGGCAAAAGTTCCGAAAGATTCAGTTGCAGTCATGGTAAAGAGTGCAGATGGTAAAAAGATTAAGTACAGAGAACTGATTATACCTGATGGTCTTGGAGAATCATTTAAAGATCTTATAGTTGATCCCACAAAAGTACACGTAATACCGGTAAAAGTGGTGGAATAAACAGAGTTCTAAAACCTAAGATTTGTCTTGGACCGCAAAGTACGTTTTTAAGCAACTTGTTATATTTTTGAAAGACTTTCTGCTTTTTCTTCGGGAGTTGTTTTTGAATAATTTATGCCTGATGTAATTATAGATTGTCTATATTCTGCACTGTTTATAGAGTGTGCATCAACAACAGGGAACGGCGGAATAATTGACCATTTATATAA
>DBXD01000013.1:0-7560 GCA_002309425.1 Cyanobacteria bacterium UBA1221 | reverse complement strand
TCTTTTTCATAAATAAATTGGCTTTCAATCATATCATTGATTGTCTGATGCAGATTTTCAACACGCCAGATAATTTCATCCAAAAATTCATACGGCATCAGGGCTTCTTCTGCAAGCAGGGGTTTACCGGTTTTAGGGTTAATTGCGAGTTCTGCACCGGGACGTTTGTTGATTACTGATTGCGGGATAGCGTTTTTTTGCGGGCGGTTATTATTTAGCCAATCTGCCAGTGCAAAAAGTTTTGTCTTTGTGACATCCCCAATCGGTGCATAGCCGCCTGACATATCGCCGTTTATGGTTGCATATCCCATATACGCTTCCGATTTATCGGAGGTTGCAATCGGCAAACACTTTTCAAACTCGTTTGAAATTCCCCAGAGTATTGTTGCTCTGGCTCTTGCCTGAATATTGTCGTTTGTATAAGATTGTTTGTACCTTGCTTCTTGCCAATTCTCAATTTTTGAAAATATTTCGTCAAAATTTTCTCTTGTAACATCGAACATGTTTTTTATGGGCATTTCAATGAAGGTTATTCCCAAATTATCGGCTAATTCTTTTGCATCGTTTTTGCTTTCCGCACTTGTAATTTTTGACGGCATACTGATTCCGACAACATTTTCTTTTCCTAACGCATCTGCAAGAAGAACCGCACATACGGTAGAATCAAGTCCGCCCGATAATCCGAGGCACGCCCGTTTGAAGCCTGTCTTTTTAAAATAATCCCGTATAGATTGTACAATGGTCAGATAGATTCTTTCTAAGTCGGAAGTGTAGTCAAGGCTGAATGTACTGCTTAATTTTGTTTCCATACCTTTTGGCTGATAATTCAGTATTCCGTTAGAATCAAACGGATTAACAATAAAGAATTGTTCTTCAAAATATTTTGCCCTGAAAGTTAAATTCCCGTTTTTGTCATATACTCTGCTTGCTCCGTCAAAGGATAAGCAATCGGATGAGCCGACCTGATTAACCATTACATAAGGAATAGAATATTTTTTTGCAATTTTAGAGAATTGATTTGAAATAAATTGTTCTTTTCCGATTCGGGAAATTTTTGCTGTGCAATTTATAATATAATCAGGTTTTTGTTCTTTTAATACTGTTTCAAGAATCTTTTCTTCATCCCCTATTAATATAACGGCTTTTTTACCGTTTATGGAAACCGTTCTGTTTTCATAATCCGCAGGACAACTCTCAAAATACCTGCTCTCATTGTTTTCTGCAATATCATTCAGAACAGATTTTCTTATTATTTTTTCTATTTTACCGTTAGCCAATATGGCAACGGAGTTGTAATATTTGTCATTTTCAGCTTCTGCAAAACCAATTATGCATTTTGTCTTTTTGGTATCTTTGGCTAAAATTTCGAGCCATTCCCTGCATTCTTTAACAACAACAGGAAATTTTAATATGTAATCCCCAACGGGTGCTCCGATAAGATAAAGCTCAGGAAAAACAATTACGTCAGCCCCGATATTTTCTGCCCGCTCAATTCGTTTTTTTGCATTTAGTGCATTGTATTTAATATTTCCTGATAACGGATTTGTTTGTGCCAAGACTATTGAACTGTCAGTGAGCAGAGGTTTTATTTTTCCCGCAAGGTTTTGTTTTTCGTCAGCGGTATCCCCCATCTGCGACAAATCCCTGTCAATTAAATCCGAATATTCATAAATCTTCTTATCCATTGATTTTCCCTTTTAATCGGCTTTTGTAATTTATATATTAACAAAAAATTTATTGTATGTAATTATCTTTCTCGTGTTCTTTAATAATTTTATCTATTTCATCACGAGCTTCAAGTTTTGAGTTTAATTCTTTTTTTTCAAGGTTATATTTTTTGCAGAGTTTATTATAATAATATAGTTGTTTCTTTGTAGGAGGTTCTTTCCCCATTTTTACTTCCTGCAAAAACTTGCGTTTTTTCTTTTCAAATTCTTTTTGTGCCTGAATAATCGGCTCCTGTTTTTTCTTGTAATCGTAATATTTTATGCACTCTTTTATATACAATTCCGTATCTGCCAAAAACTGATTATCATAAAGTTTTTCTGCCAAAAATTCAAATCTGGAGGCATTAATTTCAAGATAATATTTTTCATCTTCCAAAAATTTTTCAATAATATCATCGACACTGCTTTCGGGCGACTTTTTCACCAAAGCTCTTAAATAATTACACAGAGCCGATTTCTGATTTTTAGTTAAATCCAAATAAATTTGTTTTTTTATCTCGTACATAGTTATGTGTTAAAAATTCTGTCCCCGGCATCACCCATACCCGGAACGATATAGCCCTTTTCATTTAATCCGTTGTCTATTGCCGCAGTTATAATTTCAATTTCAGGGAAATTTTTCTGAATATTTTCTATGCCCTCAGGTGCCGCAATAATACAAATACACTTAATATGGCTTATAGGAATACCCTTATTTGCATATAGTTTAATGGCTTCCAGAAGAGAATTTCCGGTTGCAAGCATCGGGTCTGTAATATAGATATAAAATTTTTCGGGATTTGGTGCATCCATCGGAACTTTATTATAGTACCAGATTGGTTTGAGAGTTTTTTCATCTCTGTACATACCGATATGCCTAATGCAGGCTTGAGGCAATATATCAATGGCTTCGTCCGTAAATATCAATCCCGCCCTTAATATCGGAGAGATAATTAAATTTATATCCGGGTCAATGGTTTTTGCCTTAAATGCAGTAAGCGGGGTTGTTACTTCCTGTTCAACAAGCGGAAGATTTTTTGCTGCTTCATAGAGCAAACACCTTGTAATTTTTCTTGTTGCAATTCTTACTCCCTGACTGTCGGTGTTTTTATCTCTCATTTTGCAGAGATTTTGTAATACAACAGGATTTGAAATTACTCTTACATTATTCGGATTCATTTGAGTTACCCTCCATATCTGAAATTTCGGTCATAACCGGTAACTGTTTCTTTTTGGGACGAATGCTTTTCATAAAATTGGTGCGTTGTTTATTTATATCTTCAATAAATTTGTTCAGCGAACTGACTGATTTTTCCGCATCTTCTATTGAGGCGGGTTCGGAATTATCTTCAGATTGCGGGATTATATTTGAAATAGCCGTTGAAAAAGTGCCGCAGCGGACAATAATAGAGTCCAGTTTTGCAAACATATCATCAAACAGACTTAGGGCTGCTCCGAGTCGGTTTGTCTTTTTTATTACGATTAAATTCCCCGAAGCTTTTGAAACCTCATCCGCACGATATAATTCCAAAGATTTTGAGCCTGCCATGCCGTTAAATTCGACTGTTGCTATTACCCCTTTGGGCAGCACAACATCAGGGTCGGTCAGTACAAATTTAACATAAACGTGGTCTTGTACAATACTGATATTTTTTACGTATCCGACAGGTACTCCCATCATTCTGACGGATGAACCCTCTATAAGCCCGTCAACATCCTGTAAAAAAACTCTGTATGCCCTCAACTCTCCCTGCTTCTTTGCAAAATGATATTTTATGGCGCCCACGCTAAAAAAGATTATCAGCACCCAGATAAGGATTTCTGCCGCATAAAATAAACGAAGTTGAGTCTTTTGTTTCATATAAAAATTATATCACAGAAAAAGTCTGCTTGTAAGAACTAAATAAATTACATTTGCCTGTTGCATGATTACAACGGAGTAAAAGGTTAGGTTTTGTTCTGACCTTTATACCATGTCATTCTGAGGGTGAAACCCGAAGAATCTCAAAATGGTTACTAAGATATGAGATACTTCGCTCCGCTCAGTATGACATGAATACCGGGCGGGGGGTGAATTAACGTAATGAACTTAACGTCTTAACGACTTTAGTTTACCGTGTGCATTATAATGCATGAAAAAGATAAGCTCAAAAATCCCCACTTGATTAAAAAAATTTTGTATTATATGATAGATGTATCTTGAAACAGAAATGAGAGGTTTACAATGGATCAGATAATAAAAGTAGCGTGGGAATTAAACGAAAACACAGAAAACAGATACCAGTTGGTATATGAAATTGCGGAGCTTGCAAAAAAATTGGTTGATGAAAATCAGGCAAAAAAAGCACATGACGATTTTGTGTTTGAAGAAAATTTTGAAACAGGTTATACAAGAGAAAATCCTGTTGAACATGCTATTATCGTTAAAGCTTCCGAAGCTGACGATAACAGATTGGTAGGTTAATTTTTGTAATAAAGACACAAGTTTTCAGGTGAAACTTGTGTCTTATTGTAACTAAACGGGGAGTTTATATGGAAGAAACAATTAATTTTATTAAAAATAGTATAGGGGATTTTGTACCCGAAGTAGGAATAATTTTGGGCTCAGGATTGGGTGAGTTGGCGGATGAATATTGTGACAAAGCAATTTCTTATAATGATATCCCGAATTTTATAAAATCAACGGTTGTCGGTCATAAAGGCAGACTTGTTTTTGCGGAAATTTCAGGCAAAAAAGTTGTTATGATGCAGGGAAGGAATCATTTTTATGAAGGTCATTCTATGCAGGAAATTACGTATCCCGTCAAAGTTATGAAAAAATTAGGCGTAAAAACTTTAATTTTAACAAATGCCGCAGGCGGGGTAAATGAAAGTTTTTCAGCCGGTGACCTGATGATAATAACAGACCATATTAATTTTATGGGAACAAACCCTTTAATCGGAAAAAATGATGAAACTCTGGGCGAAAGATTTCCGGATATGACGGAAGTTTACAAAAACTCTCTTATAGAGTTGGCGGAAAATTGCGCTGACGATTTGAGTATTGATATTCAAAAAGGAGTGTATCTTGCAAACAGCGGACCTTCGTATGAAACTCCGGCAGAAATTCTAATGGCAAGAACGTTAGGTGCTGATGCTGTCGGAATGTCAACAGTTCCCGAAGCAATCGTTGCAAATTACTGCGGAATGAATGTCCTTGGCATAAGCTGTATTTCAAATGCAGCAAGTTCTGCCGGCGGTAAAACGCTGTCGCATGAAGAAGTTATTGAAGCAACAACAAGAGCAAAAGAAAAATTTAAAAAACTTGTAGTTAAAATTGTGGGCAATCTCTAAAACAATATCCTTTAAATAAAACAACACAAGGTTCAATAATCGTTTCATAGAAGCGATTATGCGAACGTATCTCTGCTATTCAAAATTTTGAATAAGCAAATCCATAGAACCCCTGTTCTTTTTCCCTTATTAATTTTTACCTCTGGCTCAATATCTCGTTATGCAAAAACATTAAAACTTTCTGCCCATCTTTTTTGCAGAGCTTTTTCCTGCTCCTGCATTTTGTCGGCGACCTGATAATTCAGTCGTTCCTGAGCTATCTGAAGGTCATACTGTTTGTCTTTGTTTGCAATGCCTTGTAAAGCTTGGTTATCAAGATTTCCACCAAAATTTACCCTGTTCAGTGCCATTTTCCCATCCATAGCTGCAAACATGTTTCCACCGTAGTACTGAGAACCCATTGCTCTAGCCATCATTAGTGCCGCAATAGACATAGTATAGTCCTTTCCCTTTTAAAACTTTTCGACCTATATATAATAAAAATTTTAAACTGAAAAATTTGCGCATTTTTAATAAATTGTTACAATGTGTCAAAACCCTTCTCTAAGAATAGTTTTTCTAGTATGTAAATTTTTATAAATTGTAAATGTAACAATTATTTAACATTTGGTATTTTTGTAGCAGAAAATTCCTTGACTATGATTTTTGTTGGAATTATGATTTAATAACATGCGAAAATATTGTAGGAGTAGTGTGCCCGTTTTAAAAACACTCCGAAATATACATAAAAGTTTATCACCCTGAAACTCAATGATTGCAAAAGTTTCCGTTGGTTTTAAGAGATAAAAGGTTAACAGCCTTAAGTTAGAATTTTAAAAAACCATTTTTGTAAGTACGTACACCATTTATTTAACGAGGTGATTTAATGTCTAAGACAACAATAGCAAAAAGAGTAACTCCTATGGGTATACCACATACTCGTTTGGATGATTTACCGGACCTTATTGAAGTGCAGAAAAAATCGTTTGAATGGTTCTTAAAAGAAGGTTTGAAAGAAGAATTGCTTTCATTCTCTCCGATTAAGGATTATACAGGCAGATTAGAGTTACACTTCTTACCAAATTACACTTTCGACAACGCTAAATATACCGTTGAAGAAGCAAGAATTCATGACGCAACTTATGCAAAACAGCTTCGCGTTATGATTAGATTAGTTAACCGTGACAGCGGTGAAATTAAGGAACAGGAAGTTTACATCGGTGACATTCCTACAATGACTGACAAAGGTACTTTCATTGTAAACGGTGCTGAGCGTGTAATCGTTTCTCAGATTGTCCGTTCACCGGGTGTTTACTTTAAACGTGAAGTATCTCCCGCAGGAAAACGTTTGTACAATGCTACAATGATTCCTAACCGCGGAGCATGGCTGAAGATTGAAACAGATTCAAATGATTTAATCTACGTTAAGATTGACAAGAACAGAAAAATCTTGGCAACAACTTTACTGAAAGCTATGGGTATTACGGTTAGTGAAATGGAATCTTTGTTCACTCACTTTGATTTTCTGAAAAAGACATTGGACAAAGATACAACCGAAACTACCGATGATGCTTTAATTGAAGTTTACAAGAAACTAAGACCCGGCGACCCGGCTTCTCCTCAGGGCGGAAGACAAATTCTTGAATCACGTTTCTTTGACGAAAAGAAATATGATATAGGTCGTGTAGGTCGTTATAAATTAAATAAGAAATTAAATCTGAATATTCCGAAAAATCAAAGGACATTAACAGTTCAGGATATCGTTGCATCGATTGAATATTTAATCAATCTGACATACGATGAAGGAACTGTTGATGATATCGACCACTTGGGTAACAGAAGAATTCGTTCTGTTGGTGAATTGTTGCAGAACCAATTCAGAGTCGGTTTATCAAGAATTGAAAGAATCGTTAAGGAAAGAATGACTCTTCAGGATTCGGAAACTTTAACACCTCTGAACTTGTTAAACACTAAACCGTTGGTTGCTTCTTTGAAGGAATTCTTCGGAAGTTCACAGTTATCACAGTTTATGGACCAGATTAACCCGCTTGCTGAATTGACTCATAAACGTCGTATTTCAGCATTAGGGCCGGGCGGTTTGATGAGAGAACGTGCAGGTTTTGCTGTTCGTGACATTCATCCTTCCCACTACGGACGTATTTGTCCTATTGAAACTCCTGAAGGCCCGAACGCAGGTTTGATAGGTTCATTGGCTACTCACGCAAAAGTTAATGATTATGGATTTATTGAAGCTCCGTTCTTTGTTGTAAAAGACAGAAAAGTTACGGATGAAGTAGTTTATATGACGGCAGACGAAGATGAAAACTTCCGTTGTGCTCCTGCTGATATTCAATTAAATCCTGATAATACAATTAAAGCGGATCAGGTACCTATTCGTTACAGATCTGAATTTACAATGGGTGATGCGGACAAGGTAGACTTTGTCGGTGTATCTCCTATCCAAATTATTTCTGTTGCGACATCATTGATTCCGTTTATCGAACACGATGATGCTAACCGTGCTTTGATGGGTTCTAACATG
>DBXD01000001.1 GCA_002309425.1 Cyanobacteria bacterium UBA1221 | reverse complement strand
CTGTACTGCAGTACCCTGTTAATTTATGTAAAAATTAATCAAAAAAAAAGCAAAAAATATAATTTTGGTGTTTTATAAACAGTATAGTGGTAGACAAAAAAGGGTAGCAGGTATGAATGTTAGTTTTCAGGGACATATTCCTCAATCGGAAAAACGTAAAAATACAAGGTGGGCTGTTGCAAGTGCACCGTTATTAGCAGGCTCTTATATTTTAAGTGAAGCTTTGGTAAACAAGAATTTAAGAAAAGATACCTTTATAAAAACAGCAAAAGAATGTGCCAAAACTTTTACAAAAGATTGCAGGAATCTTGCAGCAGGATTTTGCAAATATGTCCTGAGAAAAGAAAACCTTGCAAATAAAGTTTTCAAATCATCAAATAATAAGTTGGTTTTTGCCATAGGATTTTTAGTTGAAACTTTAGGGTCTTTTGGGATTATGAAATTTGCAATGGACGGGGCTTCAAAATTCAGTCACCGCAAAGATAAATAAACCCCATTTCTCTTTTAATTTTCAAAATATATAATCTGTTTAATAAGCTCTTATAGACGATAGGGTTTACTTTAGTCAACCAATTCAAATACAGCACGGACATAGGCTTGCCTTTACAATGCTTTATTATTCGGACAGTTCTGACAACGTTGCTAAAATCTGTTCATTATAGCGGTTATCGGTTGCGCTGAAAGGTAAAACAACACCGCCAAATTCTTTTTCAACACTTTTTATAACATTTAAAGTCTTATTTTTGGGGACATAATCCATTTTGGTCACAATGGTAATTATCGGCAAATTATATGCCATAACCCATTCTCTCATCTGATAATCGTTCTTCTGAATTTCGTGCCGCCCGTCAATAAACTGGATAAGCGAGCAAATTTCTTCACGCTTCAAAAGGTATTCTTCCAAATACTTCTGCCACTTGTTCTGGGCCTCTTTTGACACTTTAGCATAACCATATCCGGGTAAATCTGCAATCATAAACTTACCCGAAAAATCAAAAAAGTTTATAAGCCGAGTTTTTCCTGGGGTATTAGATGTTTTGGCAAGTTTTCTGTGATTTGCAATCCCGTTTATAAATGAGGATTTCCCGACATTTGAACGCCCGAGAAGCGGAAATTCAGGCAAATTGAATGTCGGACATTGCGACAATTTTTCTGCACTTATGATAAATTTTCCACTCAAAAATTTCTCTGCCATACAGCCAATATAACATAAAAAAGTATAAATCGCCTCTTTTTATTTATTTCAGCATCAATGCTCGTTCTATGGAATCACGCATTCTCTTTTTCATAAGAACGGTCTGAAACAGTCCGTACATCTTATCACTATTCACAACGGTAATTTGAGTCTTACCATCTTTCATAAAGTCAATATTCACGGCAGACTTCCTTTGCTCAATACTTTCTGCCGACTGAATATTAACAACCCGAAACAAGCCCTCTTTCAAAATACTCAAGGGCTCTCTCCAGAATATTTCAAACGATGTGCGAATATCAAATTTTGCCATTTTTGACTATGCTACTTATACTTTCTGTCTGTATCTTTCAATTAAGGAATGAATGTAGTTTGCATCCTGAGCATCAGGACTCATCTGTAAGTATTGAGAATAATACTTGATAGCACCCTGATAATTCAATTCCTTTTCAAACGACATTGCTTTTAACTTAGTAATGTCAGGACTGTTGTGATAGAAGTCAATTGCTTTATTACAGTATTCAATAGCTGATGCATAGTTACCTTCTTTGTATTCTCTCTGAGCAATATCAAAGAATTCATTAGATTTTGTTTCACACAAATCTATATATGCAATACCGTTTTTAGCAATTACATTGTTGGGATCCTGCATTAAAGCTTTCTTCAAAGCTGTACGAGCCGTTCTAAACTGTTTGTTATGAACAAGAATTTCTGCTAAGTACAACTCGTCTTGAACATTATCCGCAAAATTTACGGCATTTTCGAATGTGTAAACAGCATCACTTTCACGACCCAATGCTAAATATGCTTCACCTTTAATAACGTTATCCATTACAGAATTGCCTGTTGACTGAATAATGTAATTAATACTGTCTTTTGTCATAGGCAACTGGTGAGTCAATTTTGCAAGTTTAATTTTTGCAAGATGGAAGTCCAATCTGTTAGGAACACGTTTGATAGCTTCGTTTATGTAGTCGTAAGCCATATACAACTCTTTATTTGTTGTAAATCTTCCGCTGTCGCCTTTATCTTTGGACATTTCATAGTAAGTATTAGCAAGACCAACGATTGCATCATTTCCGTAAACGCTGTCATTAACTAATTTTGAATAGTAATCCAAAGCCTGATAATATTTTCTTTCTTCCAATGACAAATCAGCAACCCTCATAATAGCATCGCTATATCCCGGGTTAATTGCAATAGCAGTCTTTAACTGTTCAATCGCAAATTCCGCATCGGAACGTTTTTCATATATGTTTGCCAAATTGATGTAAGGGCGGGTATTTTCAGGTTTTGCAGTAATTGCTTTCTTGAATGAATTAATAGCGGCAGCCTGGTTACCCTGTACCAAATAGCATTCACCCTGCAATGTCAATGCCGGATTTGAATTCGGATTGATATGCAAAGAGTGGTTTAACCAAGTTAAAGCTTTATTGTAATCTTTTTGACGGGCTGCAACCTGACCCAAGTGATACATTGCAGTCGGGTTGTGTGAATTACATTTCAGAGATTGCATTAAATATCTTTCTGCTTCACTCAAATTACCGTTTATCAATTCGAGGTTACCCAAATTGTCGTATGCGTTTGCAAAATTCGGGTTTATATTTATTGCAGTCTGGAATAACTGTTTTGCATCTTCTTTATTACCAAGCAGCAATGTTGCAATACCCATTGAATTATAAGCCTGATAGTAATTACCGTTAATATTTACAGCTTTTACAAATTCTTTTATTGCATCATTTAACAAATCTTTAGAATCACGGATATAAGTAACATCAGAAGATGTACGGCGTTTCAGATAAACCATACCCTGCGCATAGTGTAACGGAGCATAATCAGGATATTTTGCCAACAAAGTATCCAACTCTGCCTGAGCCGGAGCTAACTTTTGCTGGTACGCCATCCACAAAATTCTTAAACTTTGTGCTTCTATATCTTCCGGATGAAGTTTTAAAGCATATTTTAAAGCATTATCAGCTTCATCATAATTATGGTACTCAATCATTTTGCTGATTGGAGCATATCTGTGATATACATTAGGTGCAACATCACTTTTCGCAACCTGTGCTTGCAATTCTTCCGAAAATGCGGGAGAAACAGTTAAAATACTTGCACAAATGAATGATGCTATGAGCAGTTTCTTGTAATTCATGGTTATTTTTTCCCTTTACTATTTTAATTCTTTTGAGTATATTGTATAATAGTTATTTGAAAAAATCAATAAGGTAACAAATGGGGTTAAACAAAAATTCGAAAATTGATTTGGAAGGATTTAAATCGTATATACTTATTGAAAGAAATTTTTCCAAACATACCGCAAAAGCATATTGTACCGATATTCTGGACTTTTTAATTTGGCTGGACGAAGAATCGTGTGAAGAAGTTTCTTTTTCAAAAGTTCGTGAATATTTACATTTTATTCAAAAATTTGAATACAAAAAAACAACAATTTCGAGAAAAATTTCTTCCCTGAGAACCTTTTATAAATACCTTTACAGGGAAAAAAAGGTCGATTCTAATCCGGCGAGCAACTTAAATTCCCCCAAACGACCTAGAAGTTTGCCAAAATTCCTCACAACGTATGAGGTTGAACAAATTTTGAACAATATAAAAATTGATACTCCTGCCGGGTACAGGAACAAAACAATACTGGAGCTTCTATGGGCAACAGGAATGCGTATTTCAGAGCTTAGCGGGCTAAATTTTGAAGATTTAAATTTAGACGAAAATGAAATCCGGGTTTTTGGTAAAGGGGCAAAAGAACGTATTATCCTTGTTTCCGACAGAGCAAAATCCTATCTTGAACGGTATATAGAATCCGCAAGACCGCTTGTCGCAAAAGGATATGAAGTTAATGAAAATGATGATTCACCTGTGTTTATAAATAATACCGGCTATCGTTTACAGCCTAAAACAGTCAGAAATGTTATAAACAGTGTGGTTGAAAAAATCGATTTGCCCAAACACGTTACTCCGCACGTATTCAGGCACAGTTTTGCGACTCACTTAATTGAAAACGGTGCTGATTTAAGGGTTGTACAGGAGCTTTTGGGACACGCAAGCATCTCTAATACCCAAATATACACCCACATATCCTCTCAACACTTAAAAGACGTTTATAACGAAACTCATCCCAGAGCATAAATTTTTATTTACATTCTACACATTTTGTAATGATTAAATAAATTTTTATTAAGAATTGTAAATTATATACTTTTTATATACGGCAATGTGGCAATTTTTTCAATTTCATTGTTTTTATTTATATATATGAGGTATAATTACGGCATGAGCGACAAAAAAGAGAGAAATTTAAGCGTAATAGAATCGGCAAAAACAGAAGAAAAAGCTGATATAAAGTCTTTGGAAAAAACTCAAAGGCAGACAAATCCTATTACCAAAAAACTGCTTGAATTTCAGCAGCAACATGCCGGCAAATTTTCGGTTAGGGATTTATTTAGGAAGTAGATTTAAACTTTTTGAATTTGTACAAAAAATAGGCTTTTAGCGTACACGCATTTGGAATCTTTGCAAAATGTCTGAAAATTAGCACACGAAACTAAATAAATAGATGACAAAAACAAAATGAAATGATATAAAGTAATATATGAATGCTCATTGCAGAGGATTAAAGAGATATGTTTGAAAAATTTACAGAGAGTGCTATAAAAGTAATAATTGTTGCTCAAGAAGAGGCTAGGAAACTTAATCATAACTTTGTAGCACCAGAACAAATTTTATTAGGTTTACTTTCAGGCAATTTAACATCCGCTCAAATACTAAACTCACAAGGTCTTAATATAGAAAACGTTAGAAAAGAAGTTGAAAAAATCATAGGTAAAGGTTCCGGATCTGATGTAGAAATACCTTTTACTCCCAGTACAATAGAACTTATACAAAGTGCTTCAATTGAAGCAGAGAAATTTAATCAACCTATTACAGATTTACATTTATTATCGGCTCTAACATCCATAAAAGGGATACCTATACAAATTTTCCAAAATTTTAATATAGATATTAGTAAAATTAAAGCTATCACAGAAGAAAAAATAGGAAAGTCAGAATTTAAATTAAATAGTAAATTTATCCCATTTCGCTATATACTACTGATAATTATGCTTTTGTGTTTTTCTATTGTATTATTAGGAGACTTAATATCATCGTTTACTTTAACTCATAATAGCATAATTGCTATGATTGAACTTGTTATCATTGCTTTTCTTGTGAGAAATGATTTTAAATTCCGTTTTAGATATGGGAAGTTTCGTGATTTATGCGGATTTATACAAACAGTTTGTCTTGTTATAGGTATATTATTTATTGCTGTTTTAATAATCTCATTAACAATATGGGTTATAGTAACTGTTGGGAAATATAAATATTCAGGGTAATGAATAGGAAAAATGTGAAATTGTATAAAGCAGTTGCTTAATACAAACCTAGAATGTATTTTTTATGCCTTGTGCCACAGAATATCCTGTTGACCAGCAGTTTTGGAGGTTAAACCCGCCGCAAAATCCGTCTATATCCAAAACTTCTCCGCAAAAATATACATCTTTAACCAGTTTCGATTCTAAAGTTTTCGGATTTACTTCTTTTAAATCCACCCCGCCAGAAGTTACCACTTCTCCGCCTTTTTCCGTGCCGGTTACATTTACTTCAAAATTGTGCAGGATATTAAGAATTAAATCTCTCGTTTTGCCGTTTATCATATGGCATTTTGTTTCACAATCAATATTTAATTTATTCAAAAGATATTCTGCGAAAGATTTTGGCACAAATTCCGCAAGAAGATTTTTTATATTTTTATGCGGATTATTGTTCAGGTTTTCCTGCAAATTAATTTCACCGACCAAGTCAAACGTTAATTTATACGGAAAATTTTCTCTTGCGTTTATTGAAGAAATTTTATACACCAAAGGTCCTGAAATTCCGTTATGAGTGAATAATAAATCGTCCGATATGCCTGCACATTTAACTTTTTTTAGGCTTACACCGCTTAGTGAAGAATAATCCTCTTGCGTTTTCAGGGCGGTTAGCGCCGGTTTGGGTTCTATTATCCTGTGGCCCGGAAATTTTGCCAAGTCATAGCCCGAATGACCTCCCGTTGCAATAACGATTTTGTCAAAAGCATAACTTCCGCAATCGGTCACGACTGTCAAAGGGTTTTGATTTATTCTCAGTACTCGTTCTTTTTTGAAAATTGTTTTACTCAGGGTTTTGAGAAATTTTTCTCTGACATCTGCCGAACTGTTTGACTTTGGAAATACTCTCATATCCTCCTGAACATAGGTCGGCACCCCGATTTTTTCAAAAAATTCTATTGTTTCCGCCGTACCAAATCTTGAAAAAACCGAATACAAAAATTTTTCGCCTCTGGGATAATTTTTGCACAATTCTTTTAAATCAAATTCATAATGTGCAAGATTACATCTGCCGCCGCCTGTCGGCAATAACGTTCCAAGCGGTTTTTTGCATTCAAAGACCGTAACCTCAAAATCGTTTTGCAAAAAATATGCACAACAACACCCTGCCGGCCCGCCGCCTATTATTGCAACTTTAGATATCAACTCTTGTTCCATACAAAAATACCATTTCGGGGTTCTCTAAATCGTTATGCAGTTCGCTTACGGTTTTATGGATAACAGGATGTTCAAAATCGGGAATAAGCTCCAGTAACGGAACAAGATTAAATGCTCTTAGATGCAGATATTTATGCGGAATAATCAAATCTCCGTCATTAATAATCTCTCTGCCGTAAAAAAGAATATCAATGTCAATAGTTCTGTCGGCATAACCTGCAGTTTCTTTTGGGGTTCTGCCGAGTTGTTTTTCCACTCTATGACATTCCGCTAATAATTCCTGAGGGGTAAGAGTTGTTTTAATTTCTATAACGGCATTTACAAACCAGGTTTTTGTTGTCATATTCCACGGCTCGGTTTCATAAAAGGCGGAAGTTCTTATTATAGAAATATTTTCAGTCAAACCTAACAGGCTCGTTGCCTGCTGGATATATCCTATTCTGTCACCTTTGTTTGACCCTAAACTTAAATATACTATTGCCATATAGCTATTTTAGAAGTTTAGCCATGCAATGTCAAGTAAGAAGTGTAAAGCCGAATGTTAATTGCTATGATTCAAAGAATACAATATCACTTATATAAAATTTTGGTATCTGTGTATATTTTAGTTTTGACTGATTCACCATATCGCTGATTTAATTTTCTTTGTCGTTTATTTTAATTTGCTCTATTATCATTTTATATTTTCTGAGTTCCCCTATTGAGGTTAAATCCTCCAATAAATCCTTTTTATCGCTTTTTACGGACGGGACTTTTACTTCTTTAACTACAGGCAGAGAAATTTTTTCGGGCTTTTTTTGTTTTTGTTTGTAATTTTCAAAACTTTGAACACATTCTTCGATATATTTTTTGGAATCATTGTATGATTTTCCGTTTCCTATATGATATATTAAACGGAGAACAAAAATATCATTTTCTGTTAAATCTGTTGGGAAGTCGCCGCCTTTACCGCACATAACATCACTTTTATTCGGACTGTGACCTAAACAGAATATATGCCCGATTTCGTGCAACATAACATGATAAACTTTATCATAATCAATTTTTTCGTTCTTATAATCTCTTATACCGATTGCAATGCATAGTTTACCTTTTATATAAAAAGGCATTCCGCCTACAGCACCATCTACAATCATTTCTTGGTATTGTTTACCTAATTTTGTGATACTCGCTGCCAAGAAAAATATTTTTATATCCGACTGATATTCTTTTTCGACTTTATAAAACGTTATTTTATTATGTATCGCCTCTGACCAAGCATCAAATGCATGCATCATGAGTTTCTGATAAATTTCTTCTGTTTCTTTAAATTTTGGAGAATAAGTTTCAATAGGATAAAAATAAATCCCGTAAGAACTTTTATTCAGCAGCTGCAACTTTGCTGTGTCCTGAAAACTGTGAGCATCAATGTCAACCATGTAATTGAATGTCGAACGGATATAAGTTACTAAATCGTTTTCCATAACTCAATTATAATAAATTTTTTAAAGAATACAATCAAATACAAATTTTCAAATATAATTTTTATTGTTCATTTCGATAATCACAAATTTTTTCAATTGCTTTTAATGCTGCACTTTTAACCATAGTATTGTCGGATTCGGAAATTTTTATCAACTGGGGCAAAAATACAGCAATAGTTTTTTTATCATTTGAGATAATTTTTTCTATACATTTTACAATAGATTGTTGAGCCAGCCAACGTTTTTCATATTGTAAAATTTCACTTAGTTTGTCTGCAATATCTATTCCGAATTTAGATAACGCATTTATGGCAGAATTTCTGATTTCAAGATTTTCGTGTCCCAAATTTTTTATTAAAACTTCTATAATTCCGTCATAATCTATTTTATTTTCAGCGTTTTTGGGTTGCATTTTCCCGGAATGTTTATCCGAAAAATAATACTCATATCCGCATTGTTCTATGCGTTTAATCGCTTCCTCCACATTATCAAAAACCATTGATTCATTGCCAAAAGGTGAAGGAACATACAGTAATTCTTCCCCTTTTTTGATTGAAATAGCCTGCACAAGACATGCACCGCCCTCAGAATTTTTAGAAATTTTTACCTTATTTGCCATAATAAGATTATACAGAAAATTTTTCATTTACACAAGATTTTGTCAAGATAAAGGTTTTGGAACAATGTTTAATATTGCATTTGTATACCATAATTAACAGCTTAATACTTCTATCAAATCTTCTTTTGTTATATCGGGATTTATTTCTTTGATGGAAGTAATTTCGGAAGTATCAACCGTTTCATGAAAAATTTTCTCTAATAGTTCTTTATCATAATCATACAGTATTGAACCGTGCTGCAAAATGTATCCTTGTTTTCGGCACTGAGCAGAACCTATAAGTTTTTTCCCCCTGTAACATAAATCCGCTCCCGTCGATATCAACATACAGTAATCAAACTTGGTATTAACTTTTTTACCTCCGCCAAAATCAAGTTCTATACCTATTTTGTAAAATTTATCAATCAAAATTTGTGAAATTTCAATGTAAGATTTTACAACATTTTCCCCGTGGTTTAAGTAATCAACAGGGCATATATAACTGTACGTAATTTCATCATCATGCAGCAAAGCCCTGCCTCCAGTGAGGCGTCTGACCATATCTATGCCGGTATCTTTAAGAAACTGTTTATCTATAAAAGAATCCTGTTGATTTTTGCCCAGCGATATACATGCCGGCTTCCAGCCATAGAGTCTGAAAACAGGTTCTTTTGACTGATTCTTAATCGCTTTTTCCAGCAATTCATTATCTATCCGCATATTATCTTCACCTGAACAGACACTATACGGAATAAACCTGACCATTAATTATTCTTCTCCCTTTTTTCAAGGTTATCTTCAAACTGCTGAAATACGTCACTCCCGACAAACTGTTCCAGAGCTGCACGTTTTGAATAAAATATCGTACGGGCTTTTGTCTGCTCATCAAGAGCTGTTCTGTAATATGCATCAGTTACAAGTACAATTTCACGGGACAAACTCTGGGCGGCTTCATAATATTTTTTTCTCTGCTCAGAAATTTTTGTAGTCATATCAAGAACTTTTTTTGCGGTCATATAATCATTATAAAGTGTCACGGTAAGCTGCTGTAAATCCTCAATTTTTCTTATTAAAACAATCATATCCGCATCCGTAACTTTTGTATATTTGTAATTGAGAGCTTTTGTATCTTGCGACATAATCCCAAAAATATTACTGCCTAACAATGAACCCATTGCCAAAGTAGGATTTCCCATACCTGCCCCGACCATTGTGGACATACTGGCGATTGTTGTAAGGACTTTTTTTACGGAACTTTCGTTAGGCTTATCCTCATCGGGATTTGAAAGTTTATAAAGAGCAAAAGCAATAGTATCACTTTTTGCAGCCGCTCCTTGCCACAGAAGCGTTAAATCCTCGTACATATCGGCTTCTTCAAACTCTAATTCCCTTGCAATTTCATTGGACATCTGCTTGATACTCAAATCCGCATACGTTAAATCCGTCTTATCCAGTTGTGTTATGTCCGTTTTTACAACACTTTCCTGAATATTTTGTTTTATTTCTTCAAATTTGTTTTCAGGCTCGTCTGACAATCCGACACGGAAAGCAGGGTCTTTAACACTTGCCTCGGTCACATTTTTCAGCAATATATCACTTGCAAAAACAGGAGAAGTAAATGCCAATAACAAAAGAACCGTCACAAATTTTTTCATCACACATCTCCTAATTTTTAAATAATGCCGTATTATAATTGTACTGGTACATATTCAGGTTATCGACCACTTTTTTACCTGCCAGCCTTTGCAATTCCAGACGATACTTTTTTGCCTGCTCGACGTAGTACATTTCCTCCATGTTCATATTGTCATACAGAGAAGAAGATATTGTAATTTCAAGCAAATCGTCCTCTTCCATTGCTTTTGAAAAATTTCTGTTATACAGAAGCAGTTTTGTTCGTGTTTCTTTGAGCTGAGAAAGAGAACTCTTATAGTTATAATATGCATTGATAATTCTGTCCTGAAGATTTTCCACTAACCCCGCAAGCTCTATCATTTCCGTATCTGTCAGCGGAACTTCTGTCGGAAGATTTTTTTTGTTTATAAAATTTTGTACCAATCTTCCCGCAGCAAATGCCGAAGTTTGGGTTAAATAATCCCCGCCAACAAGCGCCGGTGCAAAAGAAGCCCCTGCAACAAGCGCAGACAGAGTTTTAGACATCAAAGAAGCATGTATTCTTCTCTGACTCTCAGGAGTAGCAAGTTTTTTCAGAGCAAAGCCGATAATCTGGTTATTATCAACCGTGCCTTTCCAGAGGGCTTCAATATCTTCAAGGTCTTTTTCCCTCTGTTTATTTATAATTTCCTGCAAAGCTGTATCATCTTTTATCATCAGGGAGCTTTTATAGTCGATACTGTTTTTCGGAAGTTCTATCTTCTCCGGCATAACATTATTCAGAAGAATGTCCTCAGCAGATACGGAATTTCCCAAAAAGCTCATCAATAACAATACAAATAAAATCTTTTTCATAACAAACTTATAGCACAAGAAAAATAATAAATCCAATGGTTGATATTCTAATAAATCCATGGATTGTTCTATTGTTACCGAAAAAACTGTACAATCATGCCATAGCGAGGTTATAGTGGAAGAAAAGTTTGAAAAAACAAAATATATGTCTCGGCCGAAATTAAAGCTTGCAAAAAGTTTTTCTTCTAAAGCAGACAAATTAAGGGAAAAAAATTCCTATAAGGATGCTGTTTCCATATACCTTAATGCTATTCTTGTTGACAGAAATGACGTAAATTCATATTACGGACTCGGATTGTGCTACAAATCTCTCGGGAATTACAAAAAAGCCATCAAGGTTTTAGAAAAAGCCACCGAACTGAAACCCGATTTTTATGATGCATTTTATGAACTGGGGATTTGCCACCAATTAGAGGGAATTCCATGCGGAGCAATAAAAAATTTCATTCAGGCAATACAAATAAACCCTGAAAACCCAAGTGCCATATTACAGTTGGGAATTTCTCACGAACTATGTGAAGAAGAAGATATGGCATTAATGGTCTATCAAAAATTAATCGAAAACACCCCGAATTATGTAAAAGCATATGAACACAAATCAACCCTGCTTATGAAATTGTGCAGATATAAAGAAGCATGCAGCACACTTATTGATTTAATAAAAATTGCACCGACAAATACTCAGGCATACCTTGGAATTGCAACATGTCTTGAAAAAACCGGACGGAAAACAGAAGCCCGGAGATACTACAGAAAATTTATCCAGCAAAAACCTCAACTGAATCAGGCACACTTTGCAAAAGGAAGATTACAAGACCTCAAACAAAAAGCAAGACAAAACACTTATCTGAGCCCGGTATAAGAACTGACCAGCATTAATTCCGTCAATAAAGGCAGAAAATCTTTGTCTATTGAAGATTTCCCCATAGCCTGATAGTTTGTGTGAGTAAGATGTTCTGAGGCAGAAAGGGTAAGTTTCAGCTTCTTACCATCCGCATACATATCCTGAAATCTATATGCTTTTCTGAATCTGATTGCAATATTTTCCGTCCCGAATGTTCCTATAAGTTTTGTACCGATAAGGTTTGTTGAATACATTAAATTTACTTCTTTATCTCCTATATAACCCGTTATTGCATTTTTTGCAGTTGACTTTAGACTAAACAGTCTGTCAATTTTCTGTTCACCAATATTTATATTTACAGACTCCTGCCCTATGTTTCCGGTAATAGTCCTGCTATCTGTATCGGCAATAATATTATAGTCCTGCTGATTACAAGTGCCGCTTATTGAAAAATTCTTCAGCCTCTGCTGAAAATTATCTATAGAAAAAGCTTCCGAAATATTATAAAAAGAATCCTTCACCGGAGTCGTTTTCGGCTTCTGAATACTATCCGTCGACTTGAAATAAATATAACTGCAACTTAAACTTTTTTGAACCGGAGTAACTTTCATAGCGATATCAAAACATGAACAAAAATTTTTTTGTTAAAACTTTGGAAAAAATTTAATATAAATTTACATGGTGTATTTTATGTTAGACAAACAAACCAATATCGGCAAAAGTTTTGAATTTAGGCGGGAACCCCCCAGAACGGTGTATGTATCATTTGCTATACGCATATTAATATTCTTTCCTGTAATACAGGAGCTGTCATATTGATTGGAATCCCAGAACACGACATTAATATCTTCCTTATTAAATTTCCCTCTGATATACTGATTTGAACCTTTTATTTTACTGACAAGCGATAAATTATTATCACCCACAGAACCTTCGATTTTTGTTATAGGAATTCCCCAAAAATTTTTCTTCTTTTTGATATTTATTAAAACATCATCATTGCCTACGTTACCCTGTATGTAACTTCTATTTTTTTCAGGCATAACAGTTGTATTAAGAGAATATTCATCCTCTAAGCATTTCCCGCTGACGACATGTCTCTTTTCATAATTAAAATACATGGAAAAAATATCTCCAATATCTCTGAACCTCGCTTCATTAGGAACATAATTTTGATTTCCGGTATTGTGTCTTGCTGAACTGAAATACATATTGCTACTGTATAAATTTTTATGAACCGGTAGAACTTTCATAATAATGTTAATACCTTAAATTTTTTGTAAATTGAAATTACAGTTTGTCCTTTATCATTGCCAGGCTTGTTAATATCGGCAGCAGCTCCGGTGCGACAGAAGCCTTTCCGGTAACTGCATTTGATTTTCTGTCTATATTAATATCAATATTTTCACCATCTATATATAAACTGTCTGACCCAAATGAATCCCACAACATCATATCTATATCTTTATTGTTATATTTCCCGGTAAGATGTTGTGACATGTAGTCAGTTTTACATGTTAAGTTAAGCGCTTTATCACCTATAAAACCGCTTATTCCGGTCTTACCACTTGATAATCCCATAAATCCGCGTCTTTTTGAGATACTTACATATACAGGGTACGGACCAATCTTTCCCGAGATGCGCATTCCTTTATCATCATTTATCATTAAGGAATAATTTTTGTCCCCATAACTGCCTTTAATACTGTGATTTTTCACATCTGTATCGTACAAATCATCATACCTGCATACCTTACCGGCAGGCTCCGTCATATGTTTCACATTACTGGTTGCCCTAAAATAGATATAACTGCTGCTTAATTTTCCGCTAATCGATGATACTTTCATAGAGGAGATAAAACATGAACAAAAAATATTTTTGCTAGTTCGACAAAAATATATTAAGAAATATTAACTAATCTTCTTCCAGACTCAAAACGGCCATAAAAGCTTCCTGCGGAACTTCTACTCTGCCAACAGATTTCATACGTTTTTTACCTTTTTTCTGCTTTTCAAGCAATTTGCGTTTACGGGTAATATCACCGCCATAGCACTTATCAAGTACGTTTTTACGCAAAGCTTTTATATTTGTTCTTGCAATAATTCTTCCGCCTATTGCCGCCTGTATAGGAACTTCGAACAACTGCCTCGGAATAATGTCTTTTAATTTTACTGTTAATTTTTGCCCCACATAAAAAGCGTTATCCTCATGACAGATTACAGACAGGGCATCTACAATTTCTCCGGCAAGCATAACGTCCAGTTTTACAAGTTTAGAGCGCTTGTAATCGCAAAATTCATAATCCATGCTTGCATACCCTTTGGTTCTGGATTTAAGTTGGTCATAAAAGTCTGTAATTACTTCTGACAAAGGAATTTCGTATTCAAGATTTGCTCTGATTTTGTCAAGATACGACATATTTTTGAAAATACCGCGCTTTGTCTGAGCCAAATCCATCAGTGTTCCCACATAATCATTCGGGGTAATTATCGAAACTTTCACATAGGGTTCTTCTATATAATCCCTGTATTGTGCTGCGGGAAGATTTGCGGGATTATCAATCTCAACCATTTCACCGTTTGTTTTATAAACCTTATAAACAACGGACGGAGCGGTTGTTACAATAGAAAGTCCGTATTCTCTTTCCAGTCTTTCCTGTGCAATTTCCATATGGAGCATCCCCAAAAAACCGCATCTGAAACCAAAACCAAGTGCGGAAGATGTTTCCGGTTCAAAAGTAATGCTGCTGTCATTGAGTTTTAGTTTTTCCAAAGCCTCTTTTAAATCCTGATAATCGTCATTATCAACAGGATAGAGTCCCGAAAACACCATCGGAAGCGCTTCCTTATATCCGGGTAAGGGCTCCGGGGCAGGATTTTCGGCATTTGTAATCGTATCCCCGACAAATCTCGTCAGTTCTTTTATAGAACCCGCAAAAAATCCGACATCACCGCAATGTAATTCTTTTACGGATACCCGCATAGGTGTCTGATACCCGAGTTCGACAACTTCAACTTCCTTATCGGTTGCCATAAATTTAACTTTATCCCCAACCTTAATCGACCCGTCAACGACCTTGAAGAAACACAGAGTTCCCAAATACTGGTCATAAACACTGTCAAAAACCAATGCTCTTAACGGCTTATCTATCGTATCTTCAGGCGGCGGAATTAAATCCACAATGGCCTCTAAAACTTCATCAATACCAATTCCGGCTTTTGCGCTGACAGGAATTGCAAGAGAGGCATCTATTCCCAGGACTTCTTCAATTTCTTCCCTTACCCTGTCCACATCCGCTGAAGGCAGGTCAATTTTATTAATTACGGGAATAATTTCCAAATTTTGTTCTGCCGCAAGATAAACATTTGCAAGAGTTTGCGCTTCCACACCCTGTGTGGAATCAACAATCAGCAAAGCACCTTCACAAGCTGCAAGTGAGCGTGAAACCTCATATGAAAAATCAACATGCCCGGGAGTATCAATTAAATTAAGCGTATATTCTTTACCGTTTTTGGCTTTATAGTTCATTCTTGCGGTATTCAATTTAATCGTAATCCCGCGCTCACGTTCAATGTCCATGGAATCCATAATCTGGTTCTGCATATCACGCTGGGAAACAGTTCCTGTTTTTTCAAGCAATCTGTCTGCCAGAGTAGATTTTCCATGGTCAATGTGGGCAATTATACAAAAATTTCTGACATCTTCTCTGTATTTCATAAAATTAATTATAGCATAAACACACTAGTCACTCTCGGCAATAACTGTCGTAATAAGTTCGCCGTAATTGTTAACATGACCGTCTGTTTCTTCGACTATATATCTCAAATCGGGTCTGTTTTCTATTTTTTTCCTCGCAACTTCCATTGCTTCCTCCAAATCGGTATATTCCCCGACCAGAGTTTTTGAAAATTCAGAATAATCTTTCTCAGTATAAACGTGGTACATAATTTACCTCCCTGTCCTGATTATATTTTATTACAAAAAATTTAAACATAGCAAAAAATTTTTTTACGGGTTTTTAAAAAGATATGAAAGTTAATTTTGTAAATAATGCTTGGTGTAATTCCCCGTTAAAATACGACAATTCTAACAATACACCAAAATATAATGTACGATATTTATCTCTGCCAAAAGATACAGTATCTTTCCAAAAATCGTCAGAAATTCCCTCTAAAGTAACTACTTATCTGAAACAAAGGAAAGAAGAACTTGGAAAATTTTATGGAGATTTAACTTCTTATGACCTTGAAAAACTTGATGGTATTCAAAACGGGATTGAAATATTTGACGGTTTGAGCTTTTCTCAGATTGCATATCTGGCATCTAAATTAGATACAGTAGTTATTCAAAGAGGCTGTGATAACGGATGCATATACTGTTATTGCGATGCAAAAACACCTTTCTATATGAAAACAAATCATTATACGGATAAAATTGATTTTGAAGATTATAAAAATCTTATTGACGGTTTTAAGGAGTTAAATAGAAGGTTGGACTTTAACATATTTGGGCAAAATGAAAATGTATCTCTTTTTTTATTCAATGATGCTGATTGTTCAACGATATATTTAGAGGATAAAGACGGAAAAACCTATGACTATGCCGATTTAGCTAAAATGCTGTATGATGTAACAGGAAAGAAAATACTCTTTGATACTGCAGGCTGGAATTTAAATGATAAAGATAAAAAGACTCAAAAAAGGATGGAGGATTTAATCCAAAAAGTAGTAAACAGTGATAAATACGATTTTTTACAATTTAATATATCACTAAATCCTTTCCATTCAATTTATAACAGGTCGGTAGAATTACAAAAGGAAGGTATTTCAGAAGGAAATGAAGAAAAAATAAAAAAAGCACAAAAATTAAGAGAAATATACACTGACAGAATGGCAAATGTTATATTTACATTTTCGCCGTTAATAGGAAGAAAAAATTCTGTATGCCATGACCATATGCTTGAGTTTATCGTAAGAGCACTGGTAAAAACTCCTGTAGATGGTTACACGAGAAATGATATTTTAAAAATCGGCAGTGAAATTGTAGATAAAGTTGAAAACTTGTATGACCAAGATTCTATGTCGGAACATCCAAAAGTTATAAAAAATAAAATACAAAAAAAATATTATATGTTCAGAATAAGGTTTGGCCTCGCGGATATTGACAGTAATCCTATACTTTTAACCAATAAAAAACTTTTAAACAAACTGGATAAAGAAACTGTTACTAAAACCCTTTATACAAAGTCTGAATTATTTAACTTTGCCGAAGAGGGTAAAGATTTTATGACCGGATTAATTGATATCAACGGCAAATTTTATATGACAAATTATGCTGAAACTTATCCGACTAATATTACCTTAAATTACAAAAATAATAAAAGCAAAGCAACAGCAAAAATAGAACCTAATCTTAGAGATACATTAATTACAATTAAATAATTATTTTGAAACAATATTATGTATCAGCAGTATTTTTTAATAGCTTTTACAAAACCGTCATTATCAATCGTATCCGTCACAAAATCAGCAACCTGTTTAAGCTGCTCGGTTCCGTTACCCATTGCAACGGCAACCCCGCCTGCTTTTAAAAGTTCGATGTCGTTATTCTGATCCCCAATACAAAGGATTTCTTCTTTCTCTAGTCCCCAATAATTTTGTAAAAACTCAACCGCACAGGATTTTTTTGCTTCTGGATTAGAAACTTCGCAAAAATAGGGGGTAGATTTAACGATATAAAGTTCAGGCATTTTTTTGCTCAGAATTTCAACCCAGCCCGATACTCTTTCCGCACTGTCAAAATCTATCGCAAGAATTTTATTTACATTTTTTATTTCCAAATCATCAAAATTACAAACCTCGTAAGGAATATATCTTTCGCCCGTATAACGCCTTACGGCAATATCATCATTTTCAACATATAAAACATCATCAAGATACAGATTTATATGCACATTATTTTCTTTTGCCCACTTTATAACCTCTTTTGCTCTTTTTGAATCAAGATTTTTCTGATACAGAGTATTTCCGTTTTGCTCTTTTATTAAACCTCCCTGATAAGATACAATAGGGGTTTTGAGTCCGAGTTTTTGGGCAAGTTTAAGCGCAGACAGATGCATTCTGCCGGTTACAAGGACAACTTTTACTCCGTTTGCGGTTAATTCCTTTACGCAATCAACAACCGCAGGACTAAATTCAAAATTTTCGCCCAAAATTGTTCCGTCAATATCTGTTGCAACCATTTTTATCATAGATATAACCCTCTCAATATTGCACAGAGTGTTTTTGCATCATTAATTTCGCCGGATTTTATTTTTTGCATTAAATCGGGAATTTTAATTTCTTCCGCCCTAATAATTTCACCGTCATCCGGATGTTCTCCGACAAAAGTTAATTTTTCGGCTTTGTACAAATACAATTTTTCATCACAAAATCCGGGAGTTGTGTTTATATAACCCAGAGATTTCCATTTTTCTGCCCTGTAACCTGTTTCTTCTTCGAGTTCACGCTTTGCTGCCAAATCGGGAATCTCGCCTTTTTCCAATTTTCCTGCGGGAAGTTCAAGCGCAACCTGCTTTGTAGGATAACGGAATTGTCTGACAAGCAAAAGTGTTTCTTTGTCTTTCATCGCAAGGATAACCACTCCGCCGGGATGACGGGCAACTTCTCTAAAGGAGAAATTACCGTTGGCAAGCTCTACATCATCTTTTTCTATCGTGATAACCCTGCCTGCATATACAACTTTTGATGATAACGTTTTCTCTTCAAAATCCATACCCGAATTGTAGCATAAAGTTAAACCTGTTACTAGATTATATATTCTTTTACAGGCACAAAAATATTGACGTATACTATAAAATATGCTAAAATAACCACATCAATTGTGACTTTATCGTATGGTCTCTGATATTTAGCATGCATAGTTACTTTGAATAACGGGTAAAATTAAAAAGGAGAATCAATAATGAATCATCTTAATGTTTCACAAGCTAGTGTAAAAGGTTGGTACAACAAGGCTAAAGAACTTATGGGTGGTAAAAAATCTATTTCGTATGATGAAGCAATGAATATTTTTAAAGAAGCAAATTTAAAAGTAAATGAAGCAAGACTTCAACAAGTAATGGCAATAGATTTTAATACCAGTGAGATAAGCACAAAAGAACTTGGAGCAATGTTACTTATGATGGATGCACAAGTTAATGAAAGCGGACAAGGAAGAGAAATCACCTGGGATAATTATATAGAAGATCAATCAGAAGAAGGCGGTGACTTGGAAAATACATTGCAAAACAAGGCTACTTACAATGATTTTGTAGATATAATGAATGCATTTACAAGATATGAAGAGAATAATAATCAAAATAATGGTTCCGGTTCTATTTTTAACTCTTTAGGCATGCCACAAGGTACTCGCTATGCAGTTTTTGATGTTGAAGAAGCCCGCATGACATATCCTGAATAGGACACCTTCTGAATGAGAAATATAGATTGTTTAGTTTGGGAAGTAACATTGAAATGCAATGCTAATTGTATTCATTGCGGTTCCGGTGCCGGATTTAAGCAGGTTGACGAACTTGACACACAACAAGCAGAAAATGTATGTTACCAAATAAATGATGCCGGCATAAAAAATGTAAACTTAATCGGTGGAGAATTGTTTCTCCGAAAGGATTGGAAACAAATAATAAAACAATTAAGAGACTTTGATATCAAAGTCTCTATTGTTACAAACGGAATTTGCCTTACAAAATCCGTACTGCGGTTTTTGGCAGATAATGGAGTTTATACTATAGGAATAAGCATAGATGGCGGAAAGCCGGAAACGCACAATTATATAAGACAAGTTCCAAAATTATATGAAAAAATATTTAAGATGGTTAAACAAAATGATACACCAATACAATTTACCGCCATAACAACATTAAATAAACTCAATTATAAAGAACTACCATTATTACAGAACAAACTTCGAAAAAGTAATTTTAGTGTCTGGGAAGTGCAGACAGCTTCTCCGCACGGCCGAATGAGCAAATCTAATACCTTGTCACCACTTGAATATTATTTTACCGGTATTTATCTGGCAATTTTAAGGCAAAAAATTCCTCCTGAAGAACTTGCAATAGTATGTAATCATGATTATGGGTATTACTCGGATTTTATTCCGAGAATTACTATTTATGATAAATGGACAGGCTGCCCGGCAGGAATATCTTCTCTTGGAATAAAATATAACGGGGATGTCATCGGTTGTTTGTCATTAGATTACAAAAAATTCAGGGAATACTCTATTCTTGAAAAGCCTTTGAAAGAAATCCTATCAGATGAAAAAAGTTTTTGCTGGAATGATAAGCAAAGCAGATGTTATAAACTTGACGGATATTGTAAAAATTGCAATTATTCCAAGATTTGTATGGGGGGATGCAGTGATATCGCATGCTCTCATACAGATAATATTGCCAACAATCCACAATGCTTTTATGCAATTGAGCAACATTACAAAAACAAAAAAGCAGAAAACGATTTTGACAGATTATTCCGCCTTATGATTACAGGAAAAATAAATGACGGAAAAATAATATTGCCTGACAAAAATATACTGTCAAAAAAAATCATTAGTGATTATAATCTTACAAAAAAGGAGAAGGCGCTGTTTGATCTAATATTATCGGGAGATAAAATATAATGGAAAAATATACCCCTGAATTTGGAATAATAGAAACAACTCTTCGATGCAATTTCAATTGCATACATTGCGGCTCAAAAGCAGGTGAAAAACGCCAAAATGAACTTACATTAAAAGAGATAGAAAACATATTATCTGACTTAAAGGATTTAGGGTGTAATTTTATTTCGTATATGGGCGGAGAATTCTTTTTACGCATAGACTGGCAAAAAATACTGGAAGTAACCCAAGACCTTGGTTTTGAATATTCAATTGTCACAAACGGATATTTAGTTAGTGATAAAATTCTAAATAAACTAAAACAAACAGGAATAAAATCTTTGTGTTTTAGTCTTGATAGCGCAAGTGCTGTGCAACATGACAGTTTAAGGGGGAAACAAGGTGCTTTTGATAGAGTTATAGAAAATCTGAAAAAAACTTATTCATATAATATTCCCGCTGCCGTATACACAACCGTCAATAAAAAAAATATATATCAATTAGGTGCTATCCTTGAATTACTCTTAGAACTTGATATTAATCTCACCTGGAAAATTATTTTAGCATCATGTCACGATAAAAAGTTTTCGGAGGAATTCCAAGTTGATGAAAATACATTCCTTCAAACTGCAAAATTTATTTCAGAAAACAAAATAAAATATAATAATTGTTCTAAAATTTTTATAGAAGAATCACATGATATAGGTTACTGTTCCGCGAAATACCCTAATATATCAGAACAATTTATAAAAACAGGATGTAGTGCGGGGATAAATCATTTTGGAATACAGAGTAACGGTAACGTAAAAGGTTGCTTATCTTTACAAGATGAATTTATCGAAGGGAATATCAGAGAAAAAAGTTTTAAGGAAATATGGAATAATCCAAATAATTTTTCTTATACCAGAAAGTTTAAAAACAATATGCTGGAAGGAATATGTAAGACTTGTATAAAAGCTAAAAGAGAAGAATGCAGAGGCGGATGCAGGGATTTTTCATACTCCTCTACAGGTTCTTTATTTAGTCCTCCATTCTGCCTTTATAATATAGAAAATAATAATGAGAATACAAGTAAAAAATAAATTGTATTTTGTTTTACATTATATTTTTCAATTTTTCTTTAATAAGTTTCAGTTCGTCACGGGTCAGGCAGGAAGCAAATTGTGAGAAAACATACATAGCATCTTCATAGTTATACTGTCCTCGTTCGACTTTCTCTATCCATTCTCTGACTTCCCGTGTAATCATACTTTATAATCCTTAAAAAAAATAAAGCAGCTCATAAGCCGTGTTCTGTTTTTAGATAATCATCTGTCTTGTATCAGGATTACTCCTGATCTCCAGCGATTTTTCGGAAGTGGGCGGACAACCTTTGTAGCCTTCCATTTAATCTTGCATCCGATTGGGGGTTGCCTGACCGATACTTCTCAATACCGTCGGTGAGCTCTTACCTCGCCATTGCACCTTTGCCTGTGACTTGTGTCCATCGGCTGTATCTTTCTGTGGTCCTTGTCCACCGGTTCACACCGTCCGGAGTTTCTCCGGCAATCTGTCCTTGGATGCACGGACTTTCCTCACCCATACGGGCGCGATTATCCGGCTGCTTTATTTAAAATAAAATTATCACGAAAAATTTTTTATGACAAGATTTTATTCTTCTTCCTTGCGTTCATTTTTGGAACGGCTGTTATTTTCCTGAGTAAATTTCCACAATTCTTTTAAGCCTTCCGTAACACCGGAACGCCCTAACCATCTTTGAACGGCTCTTTCATCCGGGCCTAATGAACCGCTTACCTTTTCTAACGTATTTATATTGTATTTAGCTTCCGAAATAGCAATACTAATTATTACGTGTGGTGTGGTATCAGCATCAGGATTCATGGATATTTTCAGGTTATTATACTGTCTTGGTTTAAAACTCCTTGAGTTGTGTGCATCAGAATTTATATCCGCAATAAAATCTTTCAGGCTTGCAGCCATATCGTTAAATGATTTTGCCATAATGTAATTGCCTCTAATTATTCAAACTGTGTATCGGTGCGGGAATTCTTCCGCCTCTCTTTACAAAATTTTCCGAAGAAAGTGTGTTTACACTCATTATAGGAGCTTCACCAAGCAACCCGCCAAAAGAAACTTTATCCCCTACTTTTTTTCCTATTGCCGGAATTATTCTGACCGCAGTCGTTTTTTTGTTAATCATTCCTATTGCCATTTCATCAGCTATTACCCCGGCAATCGTGGAAACAGGAGTATCTCCCGGAATTGCGACCATATCTATTCCTACGGAACAAACACACGTCATAGCTTCCAGTTTATCAAAAGATAAATAACCTTTACCTGCTGCCTCAATCATTCCCGCATCTTCAGATACCGGAATAAATGCCCCGGACAATCCTCCCACATGTGATGATGCCATTATTCCGCCCTTTTTAACAGCATCATTCAGCATTGCAAGCGCCGCCGTTGTTCCGTGAGCCCCTGCATGCTCAAGCCCCATTGCCTGAAAAATCCCCGCAACACTATCCCCTGCCTCCGGTGTTGGAGCCAGGGACAAATCTATTACCCCAAAAGGTATGCCCAACTTATTTGCAAGTTTTCTGCCGACAAGTTCTCCGGTTGAGGTAATTTTGTATGCCGTTTGTTTAATCATATTGGCAAGGTCACTAAAATCAGCATTTTCGGGTAATCCTTTAATTGCCGCTCTGACAACTCCGGGGCCTGAAACTCCGACGTTTAACGCACACTCGGGTTCCCCGTACCCGCAATATGCACCTGCCATAAACGGATTGTCACTTGCGGAATTACAAAAACATACCAATTTTGCTGCCCCGATACTGTCTTTATCTTTTGTGTATTCTGCTGACCTTTTTATTATGTCTGCCATTTTTAATACGGCATCCATATTTATTCCGGCTTTTGAGCTTGCCAAATTTACGGAAGCACAAAGGCATTCTGTTACACTCAGAGCCTCAGGAATACTTTCTATAAGTAACTTATCGCCTTTCGTGCAACCTTTTTCTACAAGCGCTGAAAATCCTCCTATGAAATTTACCCCGACTTCTTTTGCCGTTTCATCCAAAGTTTTGGCTATTTTTACATAATCAGGATTTTCACAAGCCTCTCCGACTATTGAAATCGGAGTTACAGAAATTCTTTTATTTATAATCGGGATAGAATAATCATTCTCAATTTCATTGGCATATTCAACAAAATTTCCGGCATATTTAAGAATTTTGTTCCTTATATTTTCGCAAACAACATTAACATCCGGATTTGCACAATCCCTAAGACTTATAGCCAGTGTCACCGTTCTTATGTCGAGATTGTGCAGTTTTATCATATTAATTGTTTCTAATATAAAATTTTCGTTAATCCCTGCCAAATTTCAACCCGAACAGTTTTGCCAAGTTCGACCCTTTCACTTTTAGTTTTAATTCAACTCTTCTGCTCTTGGAAAAATCTTCTTTTCCGTTTATGTCTAAAATAGGCTCAGAAAAAGATTTTCCCTCAACAACCATAATCTTTCTCAATGTAGTATCATATTTTCTGTCATATTTTGTATGCATCATCATATAGTCCTGAACAGTATATGCCCTTTGCAGACTCAAAAACATATTCTTGGAAAATTGCTCATTCGGTGTTTTTACATCTTTAAATGTCTGAGAATCCGTATGTCCCTGAACTATTATATTTTCTATGTTTAATATAATTGCTTCATTTTCAAACAGCGTATTCAAATATATTGGAGTAAATTTATTCAGAAAAGTTTTACCTTTTGGAGAAAGCTGATAACTGCCGACTTCAAACAGTTCAACATCGGAAATTTTAACACTCCCCGACAAATTATCGACTTCTGCATGGATTTTTTCTGCTCTGAGTTTTTCAGCAAGCTGTTTTGCTATTTCAATTTGTTGTTTTTGCTGTCTTAAATTTTCCTGAGTAAAACCTGTCATTGCGAGAATAAAAAGGGTCATAAATATTATAGACAAACCCAACATCAAGTCTGACATTGTAGTCCAAAATATATTGTTATTATCATCCCCTGCGAGATTTTTTTTAGTTCTTAATTTGTTCAAGTTTATACTCCAATGCTAAAATAAATCATCAACATCATCTTTTTTTGTATCCAGCAATGTTTCTTTGATATTTTTATTTAACAGATTCATACCGAAAATTAAATTTTCAAGATACGGAACAAGGTTGCTTGCAATGCCCGAATTTAATGCGACTTTGAAATTTTCCGGCAATTCCGTAATCAGGTGCTGTAAAGAATTGTTTTGTATCTTTGTTTCTTTTAATAATTCCAGCAGGAATTTTTCCGATGATATGTTATCAAATAACCTGGCAATTACATCCTGTACTTGATACATAGCCTTTTTACAAAGAGCATTATATGAAATTTTTTCAAATATAAGAAATAACAGAGAACAACCTACCGCTATAACGGAAACCAAAGCCGCTGTCTGCATTGAAGAAATCAATCCCGATAAAGATGCAATGGTTTGATCCTGAGCTGAAAGGTCAACTCGTCCGAAAGCGATTGCTATGTTCAAGAATGTAAATAAAGGTCCGCATCCTGTTAATATCGTAGAAACCGCCTGAATAAATTTATAATTAAATTTTGATACAATAAGTGATTCTTCATCAAAGAAATACAGAGGGTCAACTGTCGTTTGGATATATTGAACAGTTGATGAAACTTCTTTATAAGTAAGATTGTTATTTTGTCCCTTTAATGCAATAGATTCCGAAAACACAAGGGTATTCTTAAACTCTAACCAGGAAGCAAACACATATGGATTACTGGACATCCATTCGTCAATTTCTTTAAATCTGTAATTTAAATCTGTCTTTTTAAATGGTGCCAAAAACCCAAACAACAGTTTTAAATTTCTGTTTACAAAAATATATTTGCTTATTGTAAAAACCAACGACCCGATAAACAAACCCAAAACTATCATAATAGGTATATCGGTAACAATTTTCATAAAATCCATAAAAGCTTCTCCGTATTCTTAACGAAATTGTACCAAATTTTACCGCAAGGGTCAAGTAATATGAGTACCATTACCTAATCAAAATTTATTGACTTAATGTAATCTTTATACGCTTTTTTTAATTTTTCGGGAGATAAGATTTTTACATTCTTACCCCATTTAAAAAGATGCCATATGATTTCCAACGTTCCGCTTGCCTGAAAAGTTACCAAAACATTACCGTCATCCTGCTGCTCGATTTTTTGTGTAGGATGAAAATTGTAACATAAAATATCCTCTGCAATACTTTTGTCAAAAAGTAATTTAACATCATATATTTCGCCCTGATAAACTCCAAACGGACGTTTTGCATGGCTTTCCAAATCAAAATCACCCTTGTCAAAAGTCTCGTCCGTTATCTTAATATTTTTAATTTTGTGCAAAATAAAATTGTAAATTTCCTTGCCTTTAGCCGGTTCTTTTGCAACGAGGTATATTTTTTCACCGTATATTAATCCCAAAGGCTGTAATTTTCTTTGTTTATCGTGATATATGCAGCTGACAGACTTGGATTCTCTTATTGCATCACGTATTGTATTCAGAGTTTCAAAATCGATTTTATAGTTTGGTTTTTGCCTTATTGCAAAGCCTTCGGTGTGCATCAACATTTCAATCTCATCTTCTAAGGATGTATGATGCTTTATATTCATTGCTTTAAGTTTTTCAATCGTTTTACTCAAATATTCCGCCGACTTCAAATTATCGGCAGTTTCTTTAATTTGCTCCAGGTTTGCGATTTCATCAGGTGTAAAAGTAATCAATCTGCTCAATGAGCGGTTTGAAAAACCCCAGTGTTTATAATCATCCTCCGGAACTTCAATTTCCTCGACATCAGGAAAGATATTCAGCAAACTGTCACGCATTCTCTCGGCAGTTCTTCTGGACACATTGTATCTTTCCATAATATTTGGAATTGTTATACCCCGAACTTTTGATAACATATAAGTTATCAAATCCAGTATATCAGAAACTCTTGAATATCTCGGTTTATCTTCCATATGTAGATTTTAACATAATATTAATTCCAATGCAATTTAATACAGATTATAAAAAGTCGGTAAGAATTGTATGGCAGACTGAAGCCTACCCTGCTTTTATCTTACATATCACCGATTAATTGTTTGCATCTTACAACGTTTTCTCTCGGGTGTATTTTTTTATTACGGTTTTCTTAGCCGTTTCATTGCGTTTTACGTTCTTTTCGTTTTCGTCTTTTGTTTCGTCTTTACCTAATGCCCATCT
>DBXD01000029.1 GCA_002309425.1 Cyanobacteria bacterium UBA1221 | reverse complement strand
GTTTCTTCCATTGATTTTCTTTGTTTTGATAAATCTCGGAATTTATTGTAATCCTGAATTACAGCCGGGTCAGACAGAGTCTGTCCCAACTCAATGTACTTTTTCTCTATCTGTAATATTTTATCTAACATATCTTTCATACCTAGAAGTGTATCAGGAACATATTTTTTTTTCAAATAGCGACCTGAATTTAAGAGATTTAAAATTATCAAATTGGATACTAAGTTGTCAGTAGGATTTATGTTGACAGAATTTACTGAAAAATTTATATTTATAAAGGAAGAGAAAAAGAGTTACTATGGACATATATGAGAACAATATTACTCAAGATATTGATGAAACATTAGTCGAAGAACGTCTTGATAAAGACTTAAAACAATACAACAAATTGCAAAAGATATATGCCATTGTAGGTATAATCCTGCTGTTATTTACCTTTAAAGACCCGATAATATTCAGAATCAAGTTTTCCTTTGCCGTTCCTACAAAATATGAGGTAACTCCCATAAACGTTAAAGACGAACCGTTGCAAGTGAATTACCCTTTATTAATACAGGCACAAAATTCATTTAATTATACATCCTTAATTAACGGGCACGAGTTTAAAATTATTCCGCAGGCATACTACAAACTTTCAGGGTTGGTTCTTGCACACAACCACACATTCTTTTTTAAAAATGATTTTTTTGACAGTGCGGCTCTGTACGACATTGGCGTAGGATGGGGGGCTTTTAGTAATAAGCGACTTGTAAAAAAGTATCTGAAAAGTTACAGCGACAAAAACGAAGTCACACAAGCAAGAGTTCTTTATGTACGGTACAAAAGCCCACAGGCAGGAAGGGCTTTTGCAAAAGAGTCCGGTAAAAAACTGCGAAGCATAGAAGATTTCGAATACTCTCATTCTCATCTTGTTCCTGCAAACAGAAATGTAATGGCGGCTTTATTAAAAATCAGGAACTACCAAAAGGTTGAAATTGAGGGACAACTCATTGATATGGAATACATAAACAAGCTCGGAAGAAAAGAATTTTACAGAACAAGTACAGTGAGAACTGACCCCTATGAAGGTAACAGAGGATATGGAAGCTGTGAAACTATATATGTAAAAAGAGTAAGAATCGAAAACAAAGTTTACGAATAAAAAAAAGACTTCCTTTATAGGAAGTCTTTTTTATTTTGCATTAATTATTAGTGAGCAACTGCAACTTTCATAGTTTTTTCAATTATTTCATTAAAGCTGTCTGCTTTTAATGATGCGCCGCCAATCAAAGCGCCGTCAATATCAGATTTTGACATTTGTTCTTCAATTGTAGAAGGTTTTACAGAACCGCCGTACAAAATTCTTATTGAATCAGCTGCAGATGAACCTGCTATTTCGGAAACAACACTTCTTATCATTTTGATAACTCTGTTTGCCTCGTCAGCATCACATGATTTTCCTGTACCGATTGCCCAGATAGGTTCGTATGCAATAACAGATTTTGCTACATCATCAGATGAAATTCCGGCTAATGCCGCTCTAATTTGACCTGCAATCCAGGTATCTGTTGAACCGGCTTCTCTCTGCTCTAAAGACTCACCGCAGCAGATAATAGGAATCAAGCCGCCTGCAAGAATTGCTTTTGCTTTTTTATTAATCATTTCGTCTGTTTCAGAGAAATATTGTCTTCTTTCAGAGTGTCCTATAATAACATAAGAACAACCTGCATCTTTAGCCATTTCTACTGATATTTCGCCGGTATATGCGCCGGATGATTCCCAGTGGCAATTTTGAGCAGCAACGGAAATCTTATTTCCGCCGCATCCGCAATCGCAGCCAATGCTTTCAACAGCACACAAAGATGTAAATACCGGAGCAATTACAACTGTCGGTAACTGTACTGCGGTATAATTACTAACATAACTTTTAATTCCCTCAAATAAATCTTTTGCTTCTGATTTTAGAAGATTCATTTTCCAGTTTCCTGCAATAATAGGTTTTCTTGACATATTTTTCTCCTTTTTGTTGTACATACAGTTATTATTATATATAGAAAAACTTTCTGCGCAATCCTCTGTGCATAATTTATAATAAAAAACAGCGTATCAAATACGCTGTTTCAATTTACTAAAAATCTATCATTTATTTCTTCGACGAGGAATAGTAATTTCTTACTTTCCCGTTAAAGGCATCAATATATATTTCCTTTATATCACTCATAAGCGGATATGCGGGATTTGCGCCGGTACATTGGTCATCAAATGCCAACTCTACCATCTCATCCAATTTTGCGTTAAATTGTTTTTCGGTAACTCCAAAGTCTTTAATTGAATTTGGCAGGTCAATCGCCTTCATAAGTTTATCTATCGCAGCAATAAGCAATTCTACTTTTTCATCGTTCGTTTTACCGCCCAAACCTAATTCATCAGCGATTTGTCCGTATTTTTCTTTTGCATTCGGATACTTGTACTGCGGGAAAGTCGCCTGCTTATGAGGATAATCAACGGAATTGTATTTGATTACCTGACGTATAAGTAAAGCATTTGCAACCCCATGAGGTACATTAAACATAGCGCCTAATTTATGTGCCATTGAGTGACATAAACCCAGGAATGAATTTGCAAAAGCCATACCTGC
>DBXD01000019.1:29019-39508 GCA_002309425.1 Cyanobacteria bacterium UBA1221 | reverse complement strand
AAAATACGTCTGTGAACGGGTTTTAAACCATCTCTTACATCGGGTAAGGCACGTCCTACGATTACACTCATTGCGTAATCTATGTAGCAACGTTTCATTTCTTCTCTTATATTAACATCAACGATTTTACCATCGCCAAAAATATTTTGCTGACTCAATTTTAATCCTCCATGTCCGGTATTATATAGTCATATTATAGCATAAACATAGCATTTGGGACAATTTTATAAAAAACTTTACAAAAAGATTACGTGAGAAGTGAGAAGTGAGAAGTTCGTTATTGTGCTTCGCTCGGATTGGAGTTTTTAGTTTATAAGTTTATAAGTTTTTAAGTTGATAAGTTGATAAGTCCGTATCGGCACTTCGTGCGGAATCATGTCATTCTGAGCGCAGCGAAGAATCTCATATAAAGGCAATAAGACCGTTACGGGGGTTTGCACAGATTGGAGATTTTAGTTTATAAGTTTATAAGTTTATAAGTTGATATGTTCAAAAATTTGTATAAATTTCCATGTCATTGCGAAACGGCAAAGGCTTGCCGTTGAAGCAATCCAGCTATTTAATTTGCCGTTAAATTTGTAAAATAGTAAAATCCAAAAATGCAATCGAGATAAGTTTTAATCAACCGGATTACTTCGTCGCCGAAGCCTTTTTGAATTTTCTTCATGCTTAAAGAGGCTCTCATTCTTCTTCGGGTTTGTAACCCAGTTCGATTGCTTTTTGAAGGTATTCTTCTGCTTTTTCTGGTTGGTTTAAATTTGTATATATTTCTGACAAACCGACGTATGCTTCTTTAAAATTTTTGTCTAATTCAATAGCCTTACTGCAATCTAAAATAGCTTTATCATATAATTTCAGTTTATTATATGCACCGGCTCGACTGAAATATGCTGATGCATCGTTATTATCCAATTCAATAGCTCTATTAAAATCATCAATAGCCTTGTTATAGTCTTTTAGTCCATAACATGCGTTCCCACGGTTAAAATATGCCTGTGCAAAATTATTATCTAATTCAATAGCCTTAGAGTAATTTTCAATAGCTTTGTCATAGTTTTGTAGGTCTGCATATACATTTCCAAGGTTGTTATATACCAGCGAATAATTATTATCTAATTCAATAGCTCTATTAAAATCATCAATAGCCTTGTTATAGTCTTTTAGTTTATAATATGCATTTCCCCGATTGCTGTAACCCCGCGCATAATTACTATCTAATTCAATAGCTTTAGAGTAGTCTTCAATAGCTTTGTCATAGTTTTCCAGTATATAAGATGCAAGTCCTCGGTTGAAGTATGACTCTGCATTATTATTGTCTAATTCAATAACTCTATTAAAATCATCAATAGCTTTGTCATAGTTTCCCTGGTCATAATATAAATTTCCTCGGCTTTTGTATGCACGCACACCAGTACTATTTAATTCAATAGCTTTAGAGAAATCTTCAATAGCTTGATTGTAGTTGCCTAAAGCAGACTCAATTTCACCTTTCCCTATCCATAGTTCGTATCTTTCAGGATATATTTTTAGAGCGTTTTTAATCTCCTCAAGCGCTTTATCATAGTCTTCATTATTAAAGTATTTTCCTATTTTATTGAAAATATCCTGAAATTCTTGTTCGTCTTTATTCCCCACTGTAAAAATCTCCTTTTGACATTAATTATAGTCGTATTTAAAGGTTTTGTAAAATTATTAAGGGGCAAATTTAACAATTCAAGAGAGGGTTAAAAATTTTTCTCTCCGCAGGAAAGATACAATTTCAACAACATAAAGTGCCGTAAAGAACTTATAGACTTGTTGTCTTTATTTTACACAGGACTCAGTTTTGAAATTTTTACGTTAAATATTGCTTCCAAGTCCGTGCGGCAAATAATATATTCAATCCAGTCCTCAGGTCTGATTATGGTTAAGTCTTTAATTCTCGGGATTATTCCCAAAACAGGATAATCCGTTTCCTGCCTTATAATATCCGGAATCTGTTTAACATCATAATTAAGACTTCTAAGCGGGCATTCATTTATGATTACACCTCTGACATTCAGGTTTTTGCGTTTTACGAAATTCATGTATTTTATAATTTCATCCATCGAAGAATTTTTTAACGACGCAACAAAAACTATCGGGGTATTTATGGTTCTGAGCATTTCTTCTTCATTAAAATTCGTTTCAATCAGAGTAGACAAATCCGACTGGCCGTTCATTATCAGGCATTCACAACTGTTGATTATTCTCATATAATCCTGAAATATAACGTTCTTATCCATATAGAGATTTTCGGAATTAAAAACTTTAGGCGATAAAACTTCATTTTTGTAAAGGTAAGAACAGTATGTCGTAATATTTTTATCCATAAACTTTGCAAACATCATATCAGGCGCCTGAACATAGCCGTTTTTTAATTTCGCTTTTGTCTGAACAGGCAGATACAAGGCAGTCGAATAACCCAAGCCCTGCATTGTTGCAGCTATTCCACCTGATATAAATGTTGTTCCGGAATGCGGTTTTATTCCGGTTATATATATTTCAAGCATTTTACCTGCCTTATCCTTTATTAATTGCGAAATAAACTTCTTTAAGTCGCTTTTTACTTATGTGAGTGTATAGTTGAGTTGTTGAAACATCGCTGTGTCCGAGGAGCTCCTGAACCACTCTTAAATCTGCACCGTTTTCGATTAAGTGGGTCGCAAAACTATGCCTCAGCGTATGCGGTGAAATTCCTTTATGAATTTTTTTGCCCTCTTCATGGATAAAATTATAAACATCTTGTCTGTTTATTCTGTTTCCATCATCGTCAATAAAAAGATGATTGTCAACCAAATTATATTTTTTTATAACAAATTCTCTCTGCGGAAGATATTTTTTTAGTGCTGACAAGGCTTTTGAGCCCAGCGGAACAATTCTGTCCTTTGAACCTTTTCCGGTACACTGAAGATATTTCGATTTTAAACTTATATCGGAAATATTAAGGTTTACCAGTTCGGACACCCTTAACCCGCACCCATACAAAAGTTCTATGATTAGGGACTGCATTGTTGTTAAATTATCATTGAGCATCTCTTCAATTTCTTTTACGGAAACAACTTTGGGAAGTTTTTTGGGAAGTTTTGGCTGCTCGATAGTCAGGGTCGGATTAATCTTGCAGTATTCGTTTGCGCAAAGCCATTTATAAAAACCTCTTAAAGATGCTATTTTTCTCATTATACTCGTTGCCGAGTATTTTTTTTCATGCAGATTTAAAATATAAGAAGAAATCATATTACGGGAAATGTTTTCCAATTCTTCAGCCCCCGATGCACTGCAAAAATCCCAAAATTCACTCAAATCACGTCTGTATGCATCCGTTGTATTTTGAGATAAGCCTTTTTCTATATCCAAATATTCAATATACTCTGCTAATATCTGTACACTCATACAAATATTATATAATCTTTTTACAGTGATTTAATAATATAAACGGATTATTTTTTAACGTGCAATGCAGGCATTAAGATAATCAATTGTACTGATTTTTTCTTCGTACAAATACTTTATAAAATGCAAATACGCTTCATCATGAGAAGATACCGTAAGATTTATTTCAAACCCGTCTGTACAAAAAGGTTCGTAGTCATACACAACGTAACTGTTATATTTACTTTTCCATTCTTTTTTTACGATTCTGCCGTTGTTTTCTTCAACAATATCCTCCAGCCACCCGACAATCTCTTTATTTACGTTTTTTAATTCCAGATAGCTATATCTGCAATCGTATAAATTCTTTTCTGTAAACATACCATATACTCCAATTTTCTATACAAAAATTTTAATGGTTTCGGCAGCACAAATAATCCCCCCCAAGGTCAAAGTTAAAATAGTAAAATATGGTAATTTTTTATTTGTTCAAATTTGAAGTTTTTTTAAAATTTTTACAACAACTAGCAAAAAAATTTATTTACGTGTTTAATTACAAATATGGATATTACTGTGAGAAACCCACGAGTAAGCTACAAAGCTGTTGATGTCGGCGTTGTGTCAGCGCCGGACTATCTCCCGCGGTTTCGTGTTACGGATATGGAACTTCAAAACCGGCTGGACTCCGCAACAGAAAGATTGTTCCCGAAGGACATGTCAACCCGTTACAGAGACAACCGGACAACCCCGACTCTTGCAAAGATAATCATGGCAGCATTAGGCATATTAGTGTTGGTATTGTGCGGCAAAGCAATTTTTAAGAGATAAAACTTATTCCGTCATATTCGCAAGCTTAAATAAGTAATCATCTTTTGATGTGCACTGTAAACCAAGCGGAATAAAGTTTTCTTTATACCTTTCTACCGCATATCTGTCCGTCATGCCTGAAATATAGTCCGCCACTACACGCTCAATTCTGCTTTCTTCACATATCGGTTTCAATACTTCACAGTAATGATAAAACAAATCTCTTATCAGACGGCTTGCTTTTTTCTCTTCAAGTTTTGCCGGAGAATCAATATAAACATTCTCAAACATCCACTCTCTGAGTTTTGTTGTGTAGTGCCAAGCTTCTTCACTCATTGAGATTTTATCTTTGCCTATTGAATTTGATATTATCTCCAGAATCATTTTGTTTAGTCTTTTGCTCTGGACTGATGAAAAATATTCTATACAATCTTTCGGTAAATCGTTCTCAGAAATAATCCCCGCACGAATTGAGTCTTCAATATCATGGTTTATATACGCAATTTTATCCGCAAGCTGAACAGCCTGCGCCTCCGGAGTTTTTGGGGTGTAACCCCACGAGTGGGTTAAAATACCGTCTATCGTTTCCTGACAAAGGTTCAGATTCTCAAGTATTTCCACAACACGAACACTCTGAATGTTATGCTGAAATCCGCCTTTTACAAGTTCATTTAAGACACCTTCGCCGCAATGCCCGAAAGGTGTATGCCCCAAATCATGCCCGAGCGCAATTGCCTCTGTTAAATCCTCATTAAGATTAAGTGAACGAGATATTGAGCGGGCAATCTGCGACACTTCCAGCGTATGAGTCAATCGCGTTCTGAAGTGGTCATCAAACGGAGATAAAAATACCTGAGTTTTATGTTTCAGCCTTCTGAATGCTTTGGAATGAATAATTCTGTCCCTGTCACGCTGGAAACAAGTTCTCATTATACTTTCTTCTTCTTCTCTTTTTCTGCCCTTAGAGTTTCTTGCTTTTGTTGCGATATCGCTTAGAAATTTAAATTCTCTGTCCTCTAATTCGGTTCTGATGTTGTTTACGTCTGTAAATTGCGGCATAATAAAATCCTTTTTGTAGTTTCATTAAGTAAATTTTACCACAATTACGGAACGGTAATCTTAATCATTTGTATGATTTTTTCTCAAATTATCTGCGGCTACTCCCAGCTTGTTCAATATTGCACCCGAAACAGCACCGATAACTAATGATTTTCCGGCAGATATCAGTTTTGCGGTACATATTAATGATGTAGCTATTGCGCCCACAATAGGAATACCCGATTTAAATATGACAGACGCGCGTTCATCCTTATTTTTTGCTACGCTTAACCCGTATGCAATTACTCCCGCAGAGGCAAGTATGGATAAAACATCAGTAGGAGCCGAACCAAGCTGCAAATCTCTTACCTTGTCAAAAAATTCAACCGTTTCAAGATTCAGGGACTTATCAAACGATTTTACAGCCTTTGTAACATTTGATTTTATAAGCGAAACTTCGTACGGAGCAAGTGTTTCATATATGGATAACATTTCCTGTAAATCTCCGCCGTTTTGCCTTTGAGCAAGTTCTTCCAGTGCTTTTACATGTGTTTGTTTTAATTTTAACTGATTTGCCTGTACCGCTTCACTCAATCCCTCCTGCAAAGGTCTTTCTTCAAGCACTTTCAGGGTATTTAAAAAGGCATCTTTGTTTGCAGCAGTTAAACCGTCAGGATTTTTCAGGAACCACTCCAATTTTTTTATTATCTTAAACCCTTCTTTATCTTTTGGTGAAAGTAAATTTTCCAGAGTTTTGACATGCTCAAGCATGACGTTCTGCCTGTCGGCATTTGTATATGAAATTTTATTCCTCAGAGCGGAAACTTCTTCCGCAAGAATTTTCTTATCCGAAGATATCATTTCATTCGGAATAAATGTCTGCCACATTTCCTTGCGCTGAAATCTGTTCTTCCTCGTCCAAAAATCCGTAAAACTGTCATCCCAGAATTTTTCGTACAACGTCGATGTGGAATCCTTTATGTATTTGTATCTTTTATCCATTTCTTTTTCCGAAACAAAGTCATTGACCGAATTTCTTACAGCGGCACGCTGCTGTTTCGCAAGTTCTACAAGTTCTTTTTTAGTATAACTTTTCCCGCCGAACATTACAATCTCTTCAGGATTTTCTTTCAATATCAACTCATCAAGTTTATCAAAAGATCTGTACATATTCTCAAATTTTCCCGCTGTTTTTTTATATGATTTTGTGACGGTTTTTCTTGAGATTTTTTCAAAAACATTTGAAATTGATTTATGAATTTTCGAGGTTAGTTTTGTCTTATCCATCAGCCTTTTAAAAAGTATGTCTTTCAGTGAAGTAAAATTGTTCAGACTTTGGGCTTTTTCTATAAAAGAATTTAATTTTCTGATTGAATATATATAAAAACTGTTGAAAGAATCAATTCCGCTGATTTTGGATTTTTCCAGTTTGGTTTCAAAAAACTTTTTCAGTTTTTCTAAATTCCTGCCAAAATTTTTGGGCAATCCTCTCATAAGAAACAGGACACCAAAACCCGCAACAAGAGCAGATGTTCCGATTGTAATTACCAAACCGCCTTTTTTACGGTTACGCTCGGGCTTTTCAATATTTGCAGCCTGATTTTCTTTAGTATCCGCACCCGCAGAAACATTTTCCTGAGATTCTTTTGAGCGCAGATAAAATTCGCGCCCCATCGCAATATTTGGGGCAAATTTGCTCAGCAGATAATCGCTGTTTATTTGTACATTCGGAATTTGGTTTACCATTTTTCTCCGTTTTTTCTATAAAAACATAAAAATAAAAATTTTTGCCCGAAATTTTATATTTTGCACTAAAAATTCTACTTTTGTATAAAAAAATTTACTAAAATTTACACTTTCATCTAATGTAAGAATAAATTAAAAGATTTATCATAAAATTGTTAAAACAAAATATGGCTCCGGTGACGCAATTTCCCTATACATCAGGGAAAGAATGACAACATCATTAAACAGAAAGCGGAGGAGCCTTATATAATCGGAGGAATGGTTCCGATTAGGAGAGGTACTCTTTTTTCGGGTACCTCTTTAATATTTAAAAATATATATGAAGTCGTTAAGACGTTAAGACAAAAAGACGTTAAGCTCTTTACGGTGCTGCGCACGAATTACGTGAGTCGTGAATTAACCGTTGCGGGACTTCGTGCAATGTTACCCTATACCGACGGGAGAGGGTTCTAAGACATTATTTTGTGCATTAAAATGCACATTTGCTGTGATTATCATTCAAAATGATATTCTTTTTTCAGAGATTCAAGATATTCTTTATATGCTTTAATAGACTTCCTTGGTTCAACAATTTTTTCAATATCTGAATAATAACCGGCAGAGTGTTTATTTTTAAGTCGACTCATTTCCTCTTCTGCAAGTTTATATAATCTGTCTGCCTCAGTATAGTTTCCGAGTTCTCTATATAACGATGCTTTCAGGAAATTAATGCCTGGTTTCTTGCTTTCATCCTTATCATATGTATCCAGTGCTTTTTGATACTCACCTTTTTGTATATAAACAATTCTGAGGCTGGCTTTGCGTTCGGGTATAAATTTACTTAATTTTATAGCTCTGTCATAATCACCTTTATATGAATACATATAAGTAAGCATCAATGTAGTTTCAGGGAATTTCTTGTATTTGCCGTTTACAACTTTTTCATAATACCTAATGGCTTTTTCCCCATCTTTGAGGTCTTGGGCGTAAATCATTGCAATATCATTATAACAATTCTCTTTTGCGTAAGGCAAAATAGATAGTTTTGCGGCTTTTTCAAGTGTAGGGATATCACTATGTGCCATGCCTTTACTCCATAATGACTGTGGTATGTACAAATACATACCTGTAAGAAACACTAACATAAGTATATATTCATATATTTTAAACTTCGATTTCTTTGCTATGTGTATTCCTAATATAATAATCAGACCAATCAATGAAATTTTTGATATATTAGGAACAACAGTAACATAAAAATCCATTACATTATACCATTCCATAACAACGCCTCCCATATAAATTCAATTTAATTTACTGCCAATGGCCACTATTCTTAAGCGCACCTACAAGAAAATATTAACATTTTTATTGGTTAAATGCAATATTTATTTTTGGTTAAAAGTCAGTAGGGTTGCTTTTAGTCAAGTATTAAATTGTGGTAGGCTGAAATCTACCCTGCTATATTTGCGGTGCAAAAAATTACCTCTGTTTGTCGAAATCTATTGATTTCGTTACAAACCGGGTACTCGCAGAGTGCATACTACTAACTACGAACTCTGTTTTTTATGGCGACGGTAGCTTTTTGATGATCCAAGGAACTTTAATTCATCATTAATTGCTTTGGCAATTACATTATACAAATTTTCTGAAGGAACAGGAATCCAAGTATCGCCTGCAAATTTGAAGCCGATTGAATTGTTTAACCTATTCATCATCTTTTCACGCTTTTTTGCTAATTCCTCTTCGGTAGTATCTCCCCAGAGAGATGACTTCAAAACAGTACTTTCAATTTCGAAAGGATTCCATTCTTCTAATTCAAGCTTACCGTCTGTTAACGTTGGCAGTTGAGAATAGAGTTTTACAACAATATCTTTATCGAGACGACTGCTACCGTCATAGTCAAAATAATACGGATGGTTTTCACTATTGGCAAAGAACTCAACCGTAAAATCTTCTACTTCACTAGGGGACATAACGTTGAAGTATTCATCTGCAAGAGCTTTTTTAGTCTTTGGTAACTTGTCGTAGCCTATTAAATTTTTTAGATTAATCTTTTGTTCACAAAATTTAATTACCTCATCTGCCGCCTTTTTACCACATTGAATTTCTAATTCTTGTTTGTATTCATCACTAAGGGGTATATGACCAAAAGTGGGATTGCTTTCATAACCTCTACGGTTGTTATTGTTATAGCAGTAATTTGTAACAGCGTTGATTCTCATGTTTTTATTTCTCCGTTTTATAAATTAAAATTATTTCTGCAATGATTTAAAATCCCAAAAAAATATTTTTTGCTATTGATTGTAGAAATTATTAAAATTTGTTTACATGAGGCAGAAAATACTTTACCCTCCCTCAAATTCATTTGCACAAAATACCGCAAAGAACTTATAAACTTATCAACTTATACACTTATAAACATTTGTAATCGTGCTATGCACTATTACAAATCTCACTGCCTCAATTGCACTAAAAGGCTATTCATGCTAACATGCGGTTATTATCTATAACATGGGGAGAGAAAAAATGACAATGAATTTTAATGACGGTGTTCCTTTTGACCCCGGATTTGTTCAGCACATTTCCGCAATAATTCCGAATATTCAATACGTTTATTCAGATTTGGAAAAATACAGGAATTTCGGGCAGAAAAAGATGCAGTTTAAAATGGTTTTTCCAAATATGGAAAAATTAATTAACAATTATATCGGCTTTTATGCAGGCTGTATCCTCTGGGCAAAGGCAATTAAGACTCTCGGAGATAAACCCATAACAAATAACTTCTGCTGCGGAGGGGAATACAATGAAGAAGAAACCTTGCAGGAGGTAAGATTTTTAAAAGAATTTTTAGAAGTTCTGCCCCATGATGTAAAATATTACATCGGGAGCAATTATACGATTAATTCGCACGATATTAAAATACTTGATTACTATGAAGAATTTCTGAAAATCAATCAGGGTTTTATAAATGCCGAAAAAACAAGTGACTTAAAAGTACCGGAAAATATCCCTGTAAAGTGTGATGCAAACAAAATATTTGAAAAAGTTGAAGAGGTTATTGAAACCGGTAAACTTTATGAATTAAAAGAATTATTGAGTTAGGATGCAAGATATTTTTGACCTGAAAACCAAATTATATCAGATGTTTATACTCGGAACAGAGGGCGGAGAATATATTACGGCTCTTAAATCCGGGCTTGGCGGTATTATATTTTTTACGCACGATATTAAATCAAAAGAACAATTTTCCGCTCTTGTAAAAGATATAAAATTGCATTCGCTGATTTCTCCGTTTCTGTCGATAGACCAGGAGGGCGGGAGAGTTGAACGCACAGAAAATATCCATAACGGCAAAAAGTATTTGTCTGCAAAATTTGCATTTGAAAAAGGTTTGGATTTTCTCGAAAATCAGACAAAAGAAATCGCAAAAGAACTCAAAAGTTACGGCTTAAATTTAAATTTTGCACCGTGTATTGACGTAAACACGAACCCGAATAACCCGATTATCGGAGAACGGGCTTTTTCA
>DBXD01000019.1:10910-28972 GCA_002309425.1 Cyanobacteria bacterium UBA1221 | reverse complement strand
ATAATTCCCTGTGTAAAACACTTCCCCGGACATGGAGATGCAAACACTGACAGCCATCTGACATTACCTGAAATTAATATGGATTTTGAAACACTTGAAAAGTATCATATTAAACCTTTCAAATCCGCAATAAATAACGGAATTGAAATGATTATGATTGCACATTTACACGTTCCGCACTTTGAAAAAGAAAAAATCCCTACCTCATTAAGTAAAAATGCTATATCGTATCTGAGAAACACCCTGAATTATAAAGGTATTATAATTTCGGATGACATGATTATGAAAGGGGTTGGGGATTTCGGGGAAATTGAAGCCTGCGAAACGGGAATAAGAGCCGGTGTAAATATTTTTATATACAGAAATTCAGACAAAAAAACAATTAACATTATAGAAACACTTGCAAAAAAAGCCGAAAATGATATAGAATTAAAACATAATATTGAAAAATCATATGAACTTATTATAAAATTAAAACAGAAAAGAGGGGTATAATGGAAACATTGGAAAAAACCAAAACTGTTCTTAAAATAGAAAGATTGCCGCATAACAGATTTATTCCGGAATACAAGACTGAAGGTGCTGCAGGAATGGACCTTTGTGCAGCAATATCAGAACCTTTGACATTAAAACCGCTTGAAAGAGCATTGGTACCGACAGGAATAAAAATTGAACTCGAACACGGCTATGAAGCTCAAATCAGACCCCGTTCCGGTATGTCTATTAAGCACGGTATTACTTTAATAAACTGCGTAGGCACAATTGATGAAGATTACAGAGGAGAAGTCTGTATTCCCGTTGTTAATATATCAAATGAAACATATTCAATACAGCCTGATGAAAGAATTGCTCAAATGATTATTGCCCGTGTTGAACAGGCAAAAATCGAAGTGGTTACGGAATTAAGCGAAACAGAGAGAGGTGCCGGCGGATTTGGCTCTACCGGTAAGTAAATATAAGGGAGTTAAAAATGTTAGAAGTTAGAAAAAGAACATTACCGCACTATCCTAAAAGTTTTCCAAGAGCAGTATTACTGTGCTTGTTTTTAGGTATGTTTGGTATCCACAGATTTTATACCGGATATAAAAGGCTTGGTTTACTGCAATTGTTTACTCTGGGCGGTTTTGGAATTTGGTGGACAATTGATTTGATTGCTTTATGTTTTAATGCTTACAAGGATAAATACGGTTATGAACTTGATGATTATAACGGAACATTGGCATCGTTAGTTTTAACAGGATTTGCTCTTGTGTGTTTGGCTTTGGCAATTATGTCTTTACCTGCCGTTGTGGAAAAGTTTATTACAGAATAATTAGGCAGATTTAAAAATGAGTGACAAGAAAAAAGTAAAAATAGGAATAATAGGACTTGGAACAGTAGGTTCCGGTGTGTACAAAACCCTGCAGGATTACTCTAATTTTGAAATAGTAAAAATCGGAGTAAAAAATATAAATAAACCCAGAAATATTGAGGGACTGGATAATTCAATATTAACCGACAACCCTTATGATGTTGTTAATTCGGATGCCGATATTGTTGTTGAACTAATCGGCGGCGTTGAGCCGGCTTTTAGTTTAATAAAACAGGCTATTCTGAACGGAAAACACATTGTTACCGCAAACAAAGAACTGTTGGCAAAGTTTGGAGAAGAACTTTTTAATTTTGCGGAAGAGCACAATAAAGTAGTCCTTTATGAAGCCGCTATTGCCGGCGGTATTCCTATTATTATGCCTATAAAAACTATTCTTGCAGGAAATAAAATAAATCATATTGAGGCTATTCTGAACGGTACAACAAATTATATACTCACAAAAATGGATGTTGACGGTGCATCTTATGATGATGTCCTGAGAGAAGCTCAGGCTCTGGGGTATGCAGAAACAGACCCGACAGGTGATGTCGAGGGGCTTGACGCCGCATACAAAATTACTACACTTTCAACTCTGGCTTTCAGAAAAAGAATTAAATTTGAAAATGTTTACAGTGAGGGAATAACAAAAGTTCGTGCCGAAGATATGAAAATGGCTAATGAACTCGGATACAAGATTAAACTCATTGCGTACGCAGACTTAAATAAAGACGGCAAGGCAGATGTAAGGGTTCATCCTATGCTTGTTTCAAAAGATTCTACCCTTGCACATATTGATTATGTCAAAAATGCGGTAAGCCTGAAAGGTCATCCTGTAGGACATATTACATTGTCAGGGCCGGGAGCGGGAGAATTTCCGACGGCAAGCTCCGTTGTGGGAGATATCCTTGCGATAGCAGCAGAACTTGGTAAAACGGATTATCTGCTTCCCATGATGAGATGTCATCACGAAGAAACCGCCGAAATGGTTAATATGGATGATACGTATAATAAATATTACATATCCCTTAATGCCGTAAACAAAATGGGAGCTATCGGAACTATCGGAAAAATATGCGAAGACAATAACATAAGTGTAGCGTGTATTCTTCAAAGAGGACTGAAAGAAGATAACACCGCTGATATTGTTGTTGTGACAGAATTATGCAAAGAAAAAGATATAAACAACGCAATTTCGCAGTTTGAAAATAATGATTTTATTAACAAAGTAGATAGTCTTATAAGAGTTCAAAGCTAAGAAACCACAAAAGACCGCCTTTAATAAAGCGGTCTTAAATGTACTTGTACCTATTTCAACATAATGTTGTTTTTTATTCCAATAATTCCTCCAACAATTCGGCATTTCTGCCGGCTGTCGCTGATTGACGAACCTTCTGCTTGTAAATGTACGTCCTGAGAGCCTCTCTAATCAATTCACTGCGTGAACGATTCTCTCCGTCAGCAACAGAATCTATCATACTTAAAAATTCCTCGGGCATTGAAATAAGTACTCTTGCCATATATACTCCTTTTTTTGCTATTCCTATCGTATATATATAAAAACATCGTAATATAAAAAAGTGCTAAATTTTATGCATAAAATATATACTAATTTTTAAGACTCCGTTATATCAAGCATTTCGGGGATATTTTTACGTAATATTTCTTAATATTTTCTTGTTTTTTATCCTTGAATTTTTATTTACATGCTTCAAAAAAACTTTTTGCAATAGCCAATTCCTGTTCTTTTGTCATGTTTTTTTGCAGCATTTTTTTTCGCATGACAAAATCAAAACACTCTTTATATTTTGGTGAGGGTTCAATACCCATATTTTGAATATCCCGCCCCGTGATATTCAGTTTTATATCGGTTAAATTGTCCAGATATTTTTCTGCTACTTCCGAATTATTTTTAACCGCATACAAAAGAACCGTTTCAAGAGAACAGTTTTCAAACATTTTATATATTTCAAAATCCGTTTCAGGACAAACATTTTTTATAGAATCATAATCTCTTACAATTTTAAGTTCTTCTTTTGTAAACGTGGGTTCAATATTAGAAATTTCGGGTAAAGTTGCAACATATATCAGCCAAATATTATTTGAATTTATAGTATGTTTGTATTTATTTATGATATTTTCAATATTTACAGACAGGAGATTTGTTTTTTCCGGTGTAATCAATTTATATATATCTGAATTGATAAATTCTTCATATGCTTTGTTGGAATTTAGATTAAAAGTTTCGGTTAATTCTTTTTTTACTCTCTTATAACTCATGTCATAATTAACATTTTTCAAATAAATATCCCTTAATGTTTTTGTATTTTCTTCCAATTCAAAACCAAAACGAACAGCAAACTTCAATGCTCTTATAATTCTTGTCGGGTCATCAATAAAACTTTGGTCATGCAAAATTCTGAGTTTCTTTTCTTTTATATCTTTCAGACCGCCCGTATAATCGACAATTTCTCCGGTATTAAAATTTTTAGCCATTGCATTTATGGTAAAATCCCGCCGCAAAACATCCTCTTTTAAAGAACATCCTATTTTTGTTACGGAAGGTAAATGTCCGGGTTTTTCATATATTTCGGAACGGGTAGAGGCTATATCAGTTTCCTGTCCGTCAATTCGTACTCTGACTGTTCCAAAAGGTTCATTTATTTGGATTATATCAACATCTTCAAGAGTACTAACAAATTCTATTGCATTCCCGACATATGTCAAATCCACATCCAAACTCTCTTTGCCGAGAATTTCATCTCTGACAACACCGCCGATATAGTACAAATCTTTTGCATTTTTAAATTTATCCGTAAAAAACATCCCGTTTTACCGAATTTATATATTCATTACTCTTAAAATTTCGTTCATATCCGCAGCAGTCTTTTTAACTTCGCAGCACGAATGTTTGATGGCATTATCAGGGTCTTTTAAGCCGTTACCGGTTAAGATACAAACAATCTTACTCCCCGCCTGAACCTGATTTTTTACTTTCATCAATCCTGCAACAGACGCCGCACTAGCCGGCTCACACAAGACTCCTTCTGATGATGCCAAAAGTTTATATGCTTTCAGGATTTCTTCATCCGTAACGCAGTTAATCATACCGTTACTTTCATCTCTGGCCGCTTCTGCCTGCTTCCAGCTTGCGGGATTTCCTATTCTGATTGCGGTTGCGACAGTTTCAGGGTGAAGGATTCTCTCACCTCTAACGATTGCGGCAGCACCTTCTGCTTCAAAACCCATCATCTTTGGTTTTGACGGAATTTTACCTAAATCAAACCATTCTTTATATCCCTTCCAGTATGCGGTAATATTACCCGCATTGCCTACAGGAATAAAGTGATAATCAGGAGCCTGCCCGAGTGCCTCACAAATTTCAAACGCACCTGTCTTTTGGCCTTCAATTCTGTACGGATTTACGGAATTTACAAGTGTTATCGGATAATTGTCGGAAATTTTTCTGACAAATTCCAGAGCTTCATCGAAATTACCCTGTATTGCAATAATTTCAGCACCATACATCATTGCCTGAGATAATTTACCCAGAGCAATATATCCGTCAGGAATAAGCACAAATGTTTTTAAACCTGCTCTTGCCCCATATGCCGCAGCCGAAGCCGAAGTATTACCTGTTGAGGCACAGATAATAGCACCTGAACCGGATTCTTTTGCCTTCGTAACCGCCATAGTCATACCGCGGTCTTTAAAACTTCCGGTCGGATTACATCCCTCAAATTTAAGATAAATCTCGGCATCAAGACCTATTTTTTTTGCAAGATTATCAGCTTTTATAAGCGGGGTATTACCCTCATTCAGGGTAACAACCGGCGTGTTTTCATTTACAGGTAAATATTCTCTGTATTTGTTTATTAATCCTTTATAATACATTCATACTTCTCCATTATTCTCTAGTATTTAATCGGCAAATACGCCTGCGGATAATTGTAATCCTCTTTAAATCCGACATTTCTGTACATATTCAATGCCTGGAAATTATTAGTTTCAGTTGTAGTATTAACTTCCGTTATCGGACGTTCTCCGTTATCCGTCATCCATATAAGCTTTTTAATAGATTTATCAAGCAGATATTTTGATAATCCTTTACCCTGATGTTCTCTTTTGATACCAAACAACGGGATATTTGCAATACTTCCGCCCGTTAAATTCATCATACAAATCCCGACAGGCTCATCTTCATACAAAAGAACAGAAGATGCCTGAGGTAAAAATTCGGCATATACATTTTCCGTAATTTTTGTAAGTATATCTCTTACCCCTTTATCTGATTTAAATCTCGGGTCAAACAGAGCATCCGCACTGTTTTCAAAAGCTTCACGAATTATATTCACAGCGTATCCGTAATACTCATCAGACCACTCAACTACTTTGTACCCTGCTTCAATTTCCGGAATATTTGCACCGACAAGAATTTCTCTTGATGCCGTTCCAAACATCATAAACCGCAAAACAACAATACCTATGAATTTAAATCCGAATTGGGCAACTTCATTTATTAACAATTTTTGACTTCCGAGCATAGGATAACATACAACTTTATCGGCTCTGTCCTGTTTTGTCAGACGCAAAAATTCACCGATTAAGTAGTGGCTGTGCTCTTCTGCATTCTCCATCCTGTAAGAGTGAATTATGTTCAGTTCAACGGCTTCGGAGATTGATGTTGTGTAGATTAAAAAAGCTGCCGGAATAGAATTTTCAAAAAGAACAATACATTTTATCAGGTCTTTTTCAACTGCATCGAGAAAATTACTGTAATCAAGCGGCGGCAATTCAAACTTGTATTCCTGAACCGCGCACTCTTTAAAATCATTATATATCGGCTCAAACGCCGTATAACAATCTTTTGTAAGTAATCCTGTTTCGTAATTTATAACCATATTTATCCTTTCGGAAATTTGCATCATCTATATGGTATGATGCATTTTTTCTTTTTTAGTGTCAAGGTAATACCTGTTGTATTCTGTCACCTCTGACTGAACTTTCACTATATCATTAACAATCAAGCCGTACCCTTTCAAACCTACTATTTTTTTCGGATTGTTTGTTATCAGATTAAATTTATTATAACCTATATCTCTTATTATTTGCGCACCTATACCGTAATCTCTCAAATCCGCTTTAAATCCGAGAGATAAGTTTGCCTGTATGGTATCCTGCCCTTCTTCCTGAAGTTTATAGGCTTTTATTTTGTTGACAATTCCGATGCCTCTTCCTTCATGGCCTCTCATATATACAACAGCCCCTCTGCCGTATTCTTCAATCATTCTCAAAGCACCGTGTAACTGAGAATTACAGTCACATTTAAGACTGTGGAAAATATCACCCGTCAAACATTCGCTGTGGACTCGAACCATAGGTATCTTACCGCTGCCGTCATCTTTTACCAGAGCAACGTGTTCTTCTCCTGTTAATTTATTTACATAGCCATATATCCTGAAATGGCCGTATTTTGTCGGCAAATCAGCCTCCGCCTCTCTTACAACCAGTTTTTCAGATTTCAGCCTGTACGCAATAAGTTCGGCAACCGAAATAAATTTGATATTATGTTCATCCGCGAATTTTCTCAAAAAATCACGTCTTGCCATATGTCCGTCAGGAGTCATTATTTCGCACATAACACCTGCAGGAGTATGACCGCATAGTCTTGCCAAATCAACTACCGTTTCGGTATGTCCCGTTCTTTGCAGCACTCCGCCTTTTCTGGCAACACACGGGAACAAATGTCCGGGCCGTCTTAAATCAGACGGTATGGCATCAGGAGCCAATGCGACTTCAACGGTTTTTGCTCTGTCATATGCCGAAATTCCAGTTGTTACTCCGTATTTTTCATCGGCATCTATGCTGACCGTAAATGCGGTTTTCATAGATTCGCTGTTTTGCTCAACCATCTGGGGCAAATTCAGTTTCTCGGCAATCTCATTTGATATTGCAAGGCAAATGAGTCCGCCTGCTTCTCGAGCCATAAAATTTATAACTTCGGGAGTAACCATTTGACCGGAGCAAATAATATCACCCTCATTTTCACGATCTTCATCATCGGCAACAATCAGCATTTTCCCGTTTTTAAAATCTTCTATGGCATCTTCTATGTTATCAAATCTGAAATCGTCCATTTATATAAAACCGTTTTCCCTCAAAAAGTTTTCGCTTAACTTACTACTATTATTGTCTGATGATAAAAATTTTTCAACATACCTGCCGAGTATATCTGTTTCAATATTTACGGATTCCCCGATATTCAGTTTTGCTAATGTTGTACCGGAATAAGTATGAGGAATAACAGCAACGGAAAAAATATTATTTTCCATATTTGCGACCGTCAAGCTTATTCCGTTTACCGCAATCGAACCTTTATTAACAACATACCTTGTATTTTTTTCGGGAATTTCAAACCTCATATTGTAAAATCCTGACATTTTTTCAACCGAAATAAGTTTTCCTGTGCAATCAATATGTCCCTGTACAATGTGTCCGCCCATACGTGTTGTCGGAGTCAATGCCCTTTCAAGATTTACCGAATATCCTGATTTTATGTCACCGAAATTAGTTACTTTCAGAGTTTCTTCGCTTATATCCGCAATAAAATAGTCTTTCGTAAACTCAACAACCGTCTGACAGCAGCCATTTACGGAAACACTGTCGCCAATCTTTATATCATCAAGAATTTCTTTACAAGATATTTTCAATCTTGCACCGTCCGACAGTTTTGTATATTCCGCAATTTTTCCGATTTCTTCTATAATACCCGTAAACATAGAATTATTATAACATAAATACAAACCTGAACAGTTTACAAAAGTTCAAATATATGTAAAAAAACGCAAAAAATTTTCAAGATGTTACTTTAATAGAGTATAGACAGTTTTAGTGCAGGAGGTAAAAATCTATGACAGACAATATTCCGGTAGGAGCAACATGCGGACAGCCCATATTCTTAGTTCAACCGCGGAAAAATGAATTTAGCATTTGCCCCGAATGTGGTAAGTTTGAACGTGTACCGAATCAGGACACCTATTGTACCTGTGATATGGACATGCTATTCGGAAATCCCGCAATCAAAGGGTTTAAAATGCCCTCTTCAAAACAAATAACCAAAGCTATTGCACTCATTCCGGTGGTTTTGGAAAGCGGGAAACGGGCTTTAATAGCTATTTTTGATATACGTGATACTTGGGAAACAAGAAAGCATCCGTCAGACCAACAATTAAAAGCGGTAGTTTTGCCGGATAACGTTGCTAATGTATTCCTCGACAGTGCAAACATGGCAGAAGCATAAAGTCAGATTAAAACAAATAAAATAGGGGCATTAATTTTGCCCCTATTTTTTTAGTAGTGCAGGATTAAGGATTAAGTATGACAGCTTTACAGGTCTTATGCTATAGAAAGAGCATACCTTTCTTCCAGACCTAAAATTTTTCTTGAAGAACTGGATGTTGAATCATCTATAATCGTTTGTTTTACGGATTTTGAAACTTCTTTCCCCACGTTATTTGAAAGTCCGTACATTCCGGCACCGACAACACCGCCAACCGTGCCGGAAACAAACGCTGAAGTAACAGTCGTTGACATAAAGTCATTAAAGTCAAACTGTTTATTCTCATCCAACATCACGTCGGTAGTGTAACTCGTTGCACCAGCAACTGCACCGCACTTTGCACCGCATTTTGCTCCGTTTGATACTGCGAGCTTAAAACTTCCTTCTCTTATACCGGCGCCGACACCCGAGGATACCGCACTGGTTAAGCCTGTAACCGCACCCGATATCGCATCTTTGGTCATTTGTTTTTTATCAAATTCATCGCCATCAACATCATTTGTAGCCCTGTCTAATACTTTTACACCCGTCTTAACGGCAGCTCCTACAGGAGCACCTATTGCCAGTGCCGCAAGCCATCCGATAGGACCCGTAACAAGACAGGTAGCTGCCGCAATAGCCGCAACACCTGTCACAATATTTGCAGCCAACTCGGATGAGTTGGACTGCCTTTTGTCATACTTGTTTAAATAACTAACAGCCTCGTCAAAAGAAATTTCTCCCTTGTTATATTTTTCAAGCATAGACTTACAATCTTTTTCACTAACTCCGAATCCGCCGACTTCTTTAACTTTATTCCAAGCTGAGCCCAAAAAGCCCTGCTTATCTTTTACTTCCTGAAACTTTTGTTCTAATACCTGCGAAGCATTAGCGGACTCAGTTTTTAATCTTGCATCTAATGTAACTGCATCAACCATAAATTTTCACCAACCATATAACTACAACCACACATGTATAAAAAGTATTTTTAAATCGTAAAATTGCCTCATTTTTGTTATTTGTAACAGTTCTTAACATATTAGCAAAAACAGATATTTCTGAATTTTATACAAACATACAAGAGAAAAGGAGAATTTGTACATGTTAAACAAAATTCAGGCAGTAAATTCTGCACCCTCATTTACTTCCACCGTTAATATGTCATATGCAGTTGCAAAACACTTGGCAGGGAATGGTTATGAAACTGCTATAAGAGCATTTGAGCAAACAGAAGCACTACGAAACAACGGAAAAGATGATATTGTAGCAATAACTGTCAAAACAGAACCCTATAAACAAGACGACGTAAGACTCACAATATATGAACCCAACGGAAGTGTGAAACAGGCAACATGGAACACAATGTCAGCAAAGAACGGTTACACATATGATCTGAGTAAAATATATGATATTGCAAAAAGCCAGGAAGTTCCGGAAGACACCGATTGCTGGGTTACAACTACAACAATACCATATGATCCTATAATAAATGAGATATGGCTTGGCACACAAAATTAACATTTTAAAGAAAAAGGAGAAATACTATGTTAAACAAAATTCAAACAATAAATTTTGCTCCCTCTTTCACTTCAATTATCACTTATACTAACGCTCAGGAAGATGTTGCTTTTTTGGCAAACGGCACCCCAAAAGTATCCGGAGATCAGGCATTACAGCAAGTAAATAAATTAAGAAATAACGGACATATGAATGTTGTAGAAATTCATCATGCGGATGTTCCAAACAAATTTGAAGAATATATAGATTTCAGAATATACGACTATAAAGATAACGGAACATGCAAATGCCGACAAGCGTTATGGAATTTGAAAGATGCACAGTATAATTTTGACCTTGCGGAATTGTACAAAGCAGCTTTAAATCAAAACTCCGAATCCCCATATTGTAGAGTTAGTCAATGGGAAGGCCAATGTAATCCTTTAATGAAAAAGTTTTTTGTGTAGCAAGCAGGGTGGGCAAAATGAAATGTGCCTACCTGAATCTATTCAATAATTTTGGTGTACACACTGCACTTTGCACACCCTACTGACTTAATCTTTTTTGTTATAATAGTATATTATATGATTTTGTCGAAAGGCAATCCCGTACTGTGGAATAAAACTCGTTTTACGGGTTTTGAGAGGATTGAGCACACAGAATGTATATCCATCTGCATTCATAAAACCTTCATCAAATTCAATTACACCCATAGTATGCATTTCTCGACTTTGGAGGTTATCATTTGGCAGGCTGTAATATTTGCAATTTTGTTTACTTATACTCTTTTCAATATAATCTTTGTCAATGTCATAGCCTAAAAATATTCCTTCAGCTCCAAACCAATTTATATATTTATAAAATTCAACATTTCTTGCTGTCTCCGGTATCACTTTTGGAAAATGTCTTATACATTTTAAACAGGATATAGACTTCTTTGCTTCAATATAACTAGTACTATCACTTATAAAATTTTGTTTATAATCATATGCAGGATTTGTCATTATGTAATTATATGCATATACACCCAAACACATGTATAATTGCACAAATATTAGACCTGTGTTTACTATAGCGGATAGTATTTTAATAACCAATTGCCATTTGTTTTTTATCATAACAAATATTATATTGAGCATTAATATAACAATAATATTAGGAACTAAAATGTTTAGCCCCGATAAAAATCTAGGGAAATTGTTTTCCAAAGGTAGCAAATAGATAAACAAAAAAAAATGAATTACACATAAACTTACACTACATATTATGGCTATTGATATAAAAGGATTATTCTTTATAAAACTTTTCATGTCAAAATTTTACCATTTAAATCCCAGAGGTACAAGTATATAGAAATTCTTATTCCTTGACAATTTCTGTAAAAGTAATGTAGGGTGGGTAAAGCATATGCGTACCCACCAAGATATTTTATAAATGGTGGGCAATTCATTTTTGCCCACCCTACGTGCTAAAGTCAACCCTGCATAACTATTTTTTCATATTTGTTATACCCTCGCAAGTCAGCGAAACTGTGTAGGCATTTTCACGGACATTTTACATATTCCCCTATCAAAAAAAATATGATATAATTTCCCCCATGGACAGAGAGTTAAGAAAAGAGTATTTCGACAAAGCCTTTAAGCTTCACTCGGCAGGGGATGTTGCAGAAGCAAAGATTTTTTATAAAAAAATTCTGGAGGAAATTCCCGAAGATGCAGAAGTGTTAAACCTTATCGGTATGAGCGAAATGCAGCAGAAAAATTATGACAAGGCAGAGGAATTTATCTCCCATGCCATTAACATCAAACAGGAAAAATACTTCTATGAAACACTGGCGCATCTCTATTTTATAAGGAATAATTTCACAAAAGAACTGGAAACCAGACTGGAAATCGAAAAACTATTTGGATTGGATTATGAACAGGCTTTTGGAATAGGACTTGCCTACAAAAAACTTATGGATTTTGAAAATTCCGAAAAGTATTATCTTAAAGCAATCGAGATAAACCCAAAATCCCGTGATGCTTATTTTAATCTTGCAAATTTATATACAAATTTCCACAAACCAAAACAGGCAAACGAGTATTACTTAAAATGTCTTGATATAAATTCAGACGACAGAGAAGCAAAATACTTTCTGGCATTGAATTATTTCCGAATGAAAGACTACACAACGGGACTAAAATATTTTGAAGTCCGCCTGTGCAGAGAAACTGCCCTGAAAACAGAGGCCATAACTTACCCGAAACTTTTTGCAAACAAACCCGTATGGAACGGCGAAGATATTTCTGACAAAACACTTTATACGTACTATGAAGCAGGTTTCGGAGATATGCTGATGTTTGCAAGATATATTCCGACACTCAAATCGCTCTGCAAAAGACTTATTATAAAACCTCAGGTACAGTTGAGTGAACTGTTAAGGGAAAATTTTCCAGATGTAGAAGTTATGGACTACTTCTGGGATGAAAAAGATTTGAATTTTGATTATCACATTCCGTTTTTAAGCATACCTTATGCTTTGAATTTGGGAACGGAGGGCATGTTTATGCACCGTGACAAATATTTATCCGCAAACCCGGATAAAGTAAAAAAATATAAAGAAAAATTCTTTAACAATGATAAATTTAAAATCGGGATTAAGTGGCAAGGGAACACTTATTATGAAACTGCAAGAGTTATTAATGTGGATGCCTTTTCTGGATTATTTAATCTTGAAAACACCCAGGTTTATTCTGCTCAGACCTTTGAGGGGGCGGAAGAATTTGAAAAACTGGCTTCAAAATACAATATTATCGATTTAAGTAACAGTTTCAAAGATTTTTCTTATACCGCAGCGGCAATAGAAAATCTGGATTTAATTATATGTAACGATACGTCTTTGGCACACCTTGCGGGTGCTATGCACAAACCATGCGCAATACTTCTTCCGTATAATTACAACTGGAGATGGCATACTGATTTAAGTTATTGCGACTGGTATGAAAGTGTAAAACTATACCTTGCGGACAAAAACGAAAGCTGGGCATCAGTAATGGACAGAGTAATTGCCGATATAGAAAATCTGAAAAAACTCTAAAAAGGAAAAACCAAATGCAAGAACCTATAACTATATACTCAAATAAAAAGATTTACTTATCTTTATTTATCTTTTGTTTTTTATTTTTGAAACATTTTGGTGTGTTCAAAATGATTAGCATTATATTTATTATATTGGCGGCATATGCTCTGTACAGATTATATAAAACTTCGCCTGTTGTTATCCAAATGACAGAAGAAGGTTTTAGAAAAAAAGATTCTACTTTTGTGAATTGGGATAGCATTATACAATTAAATATAAGGAAAATATGGTGGTTAAAATACATAGAATATGTTACAAAAGATGGCACCAAAGTTTTGACATTTTTAGGTACAGGTGTAAGCGCTGGATATATTTACAATATAATGAGAAAGCATTTAGTTACATTGTCTAACAAGTCTTTAACGGAACAATCTTCTACAAAAATATATATTGGTAATAAATATATAATCATAAATCTAGTAAAAGAACTTTTCTGGACATTATTAACAATAATACTATACGCTATATACTGTACAAGATTTTTCAACTCTTTAACTCCTTGTTTGGAACATTCCGCTAAATTAAGAATGTTTTTGTGTTTTATAGGAATTAGCACATTAGTATTATTTGTTTTAATTGATTTTATATGTAAATTGTCTCAAAACATAAAAATGTGGAAAAAGGAAATTCCAATGATTGAAATGGGTACCAAGTATTTTAGTGTAGAAGAATGGTTCGTGTACGGAATATGGGGTGTGAATAGATGGGAAAATATTGCAAACATTACACTAGAAGACAAATCCGGCAGAAATCAGATAATATTCACGGGTCATAATGGGAATTTTGCAGAATTGGATTTTTGTAATACTGGCATAAGAGTGACTGACGTATACGAAACTATGTACAAATACTGGCAGGCAGCCACTCATGAAGAAAATTAATACGATATTAAAATTGTGAATTGTGAGAAGTGCGACTGCATGAAGTATCGAAACGAATAACTCACACTGCACAATCTCACTTTTTTGCAGTATTTTCCGCAAAAAACTATTGCATTTTATTAGTGTTTATAGTACACTAACTATATATAGGTAAAAATTTTTAACCATACAAGGAGGAAATATAATGGAAACTTACGGTATTGAAAATCTTGGGATTACTTCTCCTTCTGCGGTTCACAGAAACTGGACACCTGCTCAGTTGACTGAAGCTGCATTGAGAAGAGGGGAAGGTTCTTTAAGCAAAACCGGTGCTTTAGTTGTTACAACCGGTAAATATACGGGTCGTTCCCCTAAGGATAAATTTATTGTTGATACAGACGGTATCCACAATGAAATCGCATGGGGAAAAGTTAATCGCCCTATATCAAGAGAAACTTTTAACTCAATCAAGTCTAAAATGATTGATTACTTAAACGGCAAAGAAATATTTATTTTTGACGGTTTTGCAGGTGCTGACAAGACTTATACTCAAAAATTCAGAGTTATTAACGAATTGGCATCTCAAAACATGTTCATTCACCAGTTGTTAATCAGACCGACAGATGAAGAATTATCAAACTACGGCGAACCTGATTATACAATCATTTGCGCTCCGGGTTACAAATGTGATGCCGAAGCTGAAGGTATCAACTCTGAAGCATGTATCGCAATCGACTATGAAGCACATATGATTATAATTGCAGGTTCTCAATACTCAGGTGAAATCAAAAAGTCAGTATTCGCTACAATGAACTACGTTATGACTAAGAAAAACGTATTACCGATGCACTGCTCGGCAAATATGGACCCCGAAACTCATGAAACAGCAGTATTCTTTGGTCTTTCAGGAACAGGTAAAACAACTTTATCCGCTGACCCTAGCCGTAAATTAATCGGTGATGACGAACACGGATGGTCACCTGACGGTGTGTTCAACTTTGAAGGCGGATGCTACGCAAAATGTATTAACCTTACAGAAGAAAATGAACCCGACATTTACCACGCAATCAAATTCGGTTCATTGGTTGAAAACGTAATTATGAACCCCGAAACAAGAGAACTGGATTTCTTTGACGGAAGTTTAACAGAAAATACACGTGTAGGATATCCTGTTGATTATATCAACAACTCGGCAATCCCTTCAATGGGCGGTATTCCGAAAGTTGTTATTTTCCTGACAGCTGATGCTTTCGGTGTTCTTCCTCCGATTTCAAGATTGGATAAGAATGCTGCAATGTACCACTTTGTAACAGGATTTACTTCTAAATTAGCCGGTACGGAACGTGGTATCACGGAACCTGTTCCGACATTCTCAACATTATTCGGCGAACCGTTCATGCCAATGGATGCTTCGGTTTACGCAGGAATGTTGGGTGAAAAATTAGAAAAATACGGAACAAAGGTTTATTTGGTAAATACCGGATGGGCAGGCGGTTCTGCTTCATCAGGTGCTAAGAGAATGAAACTTTCTTACACCCGTGCAATGGTATCTGCAGCATTGAACGGCTCATTTGATAATGTTGAATTCAGACATCACGATGTATTCAATGTAGATTATCCGACATCATGCCCGAATGTACCGAGTGAAATGCTTGATGCAAGAGGAATGTGGGAAGATAAAGCGGCTTATGATGAAGCTGCTAACAAGCTGGCTCAGATGTTTGCTGATAACTTCTCAAGCAAATACCCGAATATGCCTTCAGAGATTGTGAATGCAGGCCCAAAGCCATTAAGTGCAGTTAGATAGTCGTTAATAAATTTAGCTGCACATAAATATAATAAAAACTCCCTCTATATAAGAGGGAGTTTTTTGTAAAGATATATGTTGTTAAGATTTTTGTATTACAAAAGTTAAATTAAATTTTCAAAAATTTACACAAATGCCTTTACCCCTGATTTCATTGAATTTGCAAATTTTTAATAAAATACACAATAAAATAATTATCATTTAATTTATAAATTTTATTCCGTTTTTCACTCGGAGCCTTAATGCGGAAATCCAAAAATCATAAGGCTTTTGAAAATTTAAAAAATATAAATCTGCAAGATTGAAATTCATCAATCAAAAGATTTAACTTTTGTAAAAAGAACTTCCATGACTTAAAAAATTGTTGTATAATAAAAGGACAGCTTGAGGAAATACAAAGTTTGGAAAACCTTGTACAGTCCATAGCCGGACCCCTTTAGCGCAGGAGAGAAAATCTCTTCGGGCATGCAATAAGGTCTCACAAAATAAAGTGGGACGGTTAATGAAACTCAAGTTGGGGAGAAAACCTGGGACAGGAATTTGGGATCAATTAAATAGTTGTAGAAATGGTTATCTCGTTTCTGCCTTTTTTAACCAAAAAAGGAGACAATAATGAACAATATGAATAATGGGAGAGTTGTTAGTATCAACGGTACCGGTAACATGAACGAAGCACCGGCTAATTCTTGTGCGGAAAATCAGGATACCAACAAAAACGTTGTGAACCTTTCAAAAAAGGTTGATTTAAACAACGTAAAAATAGTTAAGAAAGACGGCACATTAGAAGAATATAATGTTCAAAAGGTTGTTAATGCCGTAAAAAAATCTGCTGCAAGAATGTTAGTCGAACTTACCGAGGAAGATTTGCAAAATATTTGCGATCACGTTGATAATAGCGTTTTTGCGCAGCATCAGGATTATATTGATATTTCTAAAATGCACTGCATTGTTGAAAATGCACTCGAAGATATTAATCCGAAAGTTGCAAAAAGCTACAGAAATTACAGAGATTACAAAATTGATTTCGTTACGATGCTTGATAAAGTTTATCAGGAATCTCAGAGAATCATGTACATCGGCGACAAAGAAAATTCCAATGCCGATTCTGCTCTCGTTTCCACAAAACGTTCATTAATTTTCAATCAGTTAAACAAAGAATTATACAAAAAATTCTTCTTAACTGTCCCTGAACTTCAGGCTATTCGTGACGGTTACATTTATATCCACGATATGTCCGCAAGACGTGACACTATGAACTGCTGCTTATTTGATGTTGCAGAAGTTCTTAAGGGTGGTTTTGAAATGGGCAACCTGTGGTACAACGAACCAAAATCTTTAGGTGTTGCTTTTGACGTAATCGGTGACATCGTTATGGCAGCTGCAAGCCAACAGTACGGCGGATTTACCGTTGCGGAAGTTGATAAGATTTTGGCACCGTACGCACAAAAAACATTTGAAAGTCAATATAACAGATATATAGAATTAGGCTTGGATGAAGAGCATGCAACTAAAGCGGCAAAAGCTGACGTTAAAAAAGATTTTGAACAAGGTTTCCAGGGTTGGGAATACAAGTTCAATACAGTTGCATCTTCCAGAGGCGACTATCCGTTTATTACAGTAACAGCAGGGCTTGGTACGGAAGAATACGAAAAGATGGCAACAATTACAATGCTTGAAATTCGCAGAAAAGGCCAGGGTAAGAAAGGTAACAAAAAACCTGTATTATTCCCGAAGATTGTATTCCTGTACGATGAAAATCTCCACGGAGAAGGAAAAGTTAATTATGACGTATTTGAAGCAGGTATTGAGTGCTCTAAAAAAGCAATGTATCCTGACTGGTTGTCATTAACCGGTGAAGGTTATGTTGCGGAGATGTACAAAAAATACGGCAGAGTTGTTTCTCCGATGGGTTGCAGAGCTTTCCTCTCTCCATGGTTTGAAAGAGGCGGTTATGAACCGGCAGACGAAGATGACAAACCGATTTTTGTAGGTCGTTTCAACATAGGTGCTATCAGCCTGCACCTGCCTATGATTTATGCCAAGGCAAAACAGGAAGGTAAAGACTTCTATGAAGTTCTTGATTACTATATGGAAATGATTAGAGGACTTCA
>DBXD01000019.1:0-10874 GCA_002309425.1 Cyanobacteria bacterium UBA1221 | reverse complement strand
TGCGAAGGCGGTTTCTATGGCGGTCACTTAGGTTTCCACGACAAGATTAAACCGTTACTGAAATATGCAACCGCTTCATTCGGTATTACCGCATTAAACGAGTTGCAGGAAATCCACAACGGAAAATCTCTTGTTGAGGACGGACAATTTGCAATTGATGTTATGAAATACATCAACAAAAAGGTTGCAGAATTTAAGAAAGAAGACGGTCATTTATATGCTTTATACGGAACACCGGCAGAAAACCTTTGCGGTTTACAGGTAAAACAATTCCGTAAAAAATATGGCGTTGTTGATAAGGTTTCTGATAGACCATATGTATCAAACAGTTTCCACTGTCACGTTGCAGAAAACATCACACCGATAGAAAAACAGGATTGTGAAAAACGTTTCTGGGATTTGATGAACGGCGGAAAAATCCAATATGTAAAATATCCGCTTGACTACAATACCGAAGCTGTAAAGACTCTTGTCTTGAGAGCAATGGATATGGGCTTTTATGAAGGTGTAAACCTTTCACTTTCTTACTGTGATGATTGCGGACACGAAGAATTGAATATGGATGTTTGTCCGAAATGCGGAAGCCGCAACCTGACAAAGATTGACCGTATGAACGGGTATCTTTCATACTCTCGTGTCAAAGGTGATTCCAGACTTGCAGACCACAAGATGGAAGAAATCAAAGACAGAGTAAGTATGTAAATAAAAGTCGTTAAGACTATAAGACGATAAGACGTTAAGTGCTTATCGTTGGTAGGTTAATTCATTTATTGGTATAAAAATTTTAAATCGGTAAATTGCAGAGAACTTAAGATTTTAGTGACTTAATGACTTATTAACTTGGGAGAAACAATGAATTACCACAATATTACAAAAGAGGATATGTTGAACGGTGACGGAATAAGAACCGTGCTTTGGGTTGCGGGATGCAATCACCACTGCAAAAATTGCCAAAACCCGGAAACCTGGGATGAAAACGGCGGTATTCCTTTTGATAAAGAAGCTGAGGATGAATTATTTGAGGATTTGGCAAAACCTTATGTGTCGGGAATAACCTTTAGCGGCGGCGACCCGTTGTTCCCCGGAAACAGAAGCGAAGTTTTCCGTCTTATAAAAAGATGCCGTAAAGAACTCCCCAATAAAACCATTTGGCTCTATACAGGATATTTGTGGGAGCAAATTAAGGATTTGGATGGCATTTCTGATATAGACGTAATTGCCGAGGGTGAATTTGTTGATGAGTTAAAAGACAACAATATCCATTGGGTAGGAAGTACAAACCAGAGAGTATTAGACGTAAAACCTTCTCTTGAAACAGGCAAGGTCGTATTACACGAAAAACCCGTTGCGGTTTAATTCACTAAAATTCTGATTTTAATAAGTGATTAATTTCGCCAATTAATTCATACATATCGACATTGTGGCATTTTGCGCCAACTTCTATTGTTTCTTCAAAACGAATACTGCATTTTGCGCAACCCATACCATGTTTTTCCAGGATTTCAGCAATCTTTGGATTTTGTTTTACTACTTCTGATATTATAGTATTCTTGTTTATCATTATATTACTCCCTTATTACGTGGAAGGATGCAAATTTGTCACATAAACTTGTGGTTGGAACATATCCCTCATATGTATTCATATAAATTTTGCTTCCGGCCAAAGTTCCGATAAGAGTTACGGGTACACTGACATTTTTAAATTTAGTAAAGTTTTCATCACCTATTTTATGATAACTTGTGGACATATAAACAGGTGTCCCTTCACCACCGACCATATCTGCATAACTTTTCATGTACTCAAAAATATTATTTATAAAATCTGTCATACAACCCTGAACTGACAAATCTTTTATATATTTATTACTTACTTCAATGTTTTCCATTACAAGAACATTCTCACCTTTTATTTCTGCCATATAGCATCTGGACATAGCAATTACCTGACCTCTGGAATCCTTTATTTCAACAACGTTTATAGCGGTATTCAACATATATTTTGCCATAGAGCCGCCATTTGATCCGTCTAACGCAGTACAACATGTTGTATAACTACCATCAAACATGGATTCTTGCGGAACTCTGTTCCATAATTTTATTTTATAGTTGCGCCCTCCGATGCTAAAAGTTTGTTCTTCCGGTCCTGTACACCATTGTTGATAATCAAGCCCTGATTCATCAAATTTCTTTTGAGTTTCTGCATTTGCGGCACCATAGATATTATCCGGATCATTTATATAACTTTTAAATGTACCTTTTGAAGCTTCTCTGATAACTGCCGCAAATTCACCTTCATCCTCCGATGGTGTCGTCTTCAGGAGTGAAATATACCGCAAATCCCAATTCATATTTTCTTTTGGTAATTGACTTATTTCTTCTTCCGTAAACATGGTACCCTTAAGAATTTCTGTAAGTATATCTTTTCTTAATGCATCTATATCAAACACAAATGATTTTGTATCAATCCATATTTTATATTTGTCAATATTTTCGGCGGTTCCCTGATATATTTTTATAATATTGATTAAATCTGTTTTTTGCTGCCCGGTTAATTTTACGGGTTCACCGTTTTTATTTATTCTTTTTCCGTTTCTTATCAGGTCAGACAATATCTTTTTCTTTTCAACGGGTAATTGATTTATTTCCGATATTTTTTCTCTGAATAATGCAAAACGCATATCCAGCAGCTGTTTTACCGTTTCAATATCCGTTGCGGAAATTGCATTCAAAATATCAACATATATTTTTTCTACATTATTTTCAATCTCGGTATTCAGGTCTTCCACGATTTCTCTGTCACTGTCCGACAAACTGACAAGAACTTCTTTATCCGAACCATTTTTTCTGACTTCTTTAAGGGCATCTATAATTTCATCACTATATTCTCCGTTTATAAAGTGTTGCGGAGTTTGATTGACAAATCTTAGTATTTTGGAGGTTTCATATAAATCATTTATTAATTTTTCTTTGCTGAAATTAGGCATAGATAACAATTTAAAAAGATCCGCAGAATCTAAAAATGTTCTGACCCATTCCACAAATTCCGGAGTCGTATTTTTACATCTCATATCGACGGCTTTCAGGATAGCTTTTTTGTTATCTTCACCAAGAATATCTCTTTCCAATATTTTCAAATTTGCAATCGCTACATCTTCAGAAATATTTTCTTCTTCTACAAATTTATATATTCCAATTTTAGTTTCTATACTCAAATCTAAAGATTTGTCGTTAAATAATTTTAGAGCAAATTTCCTCAGCTTTTTATCAACATAAGAGTTAATAGTTATATCTTTCGGTTCTAAATTTTTATCCTTTTGCAGGTGACCGCCGACAGGGTAACCTAATTTGGAAATTAAAATTAATTTTTCTTCAGGTGTTAAGTTATTATATGCCTTGTTCACATCTTCGACCATAGCATATAAATTTTCCATTACAGCCTCGAGTTCTTCTGTTGTATATTCATCTGTGAGATACCACCAGTGTCCCCTTAATATTTCCGGATTATTTAATTTCGTAATCATAAAAACCGTTAAAGTAGAGCCTGAAAGTAAAATCCATTTTAAATCATTAGGAGCAACTTTGCCGTACAAGCCTTTATCTTTAAGCATTTCCATATTTTCTTTCAGCTTACTAAAGTCAATACTCCCATAAAAATTTTCTATATATTCCTTTGCAGTATAGAGAGAACCCTCTACACCGTAAAATTCCTTTATTACACGTATATGTTCAGCTGCTCTGTTAAAATTTAGCTCCGAATTACCGGTATTTTCTAGTATAGTTCTGAAACCACCGTTGTGCGGAAAGGCACCCGCATCCGCAAAAGCCTGCGCAACCTCGGTTATTAATTTAATTTCGTGTTCATCACATTTGGAAATTAAAGCTTCAAAATTAATAAACACTCGCTCTGATGGAATTTTCGCCATTGCGTTCATTAAATTAGTCATTGCATGAAGATTCTTTAAAAAACCTTCTTCCATTGCACAGCTCAAAACCAATTCCGGTTTCATTGATTTTAATTTATCGGAACATAAATCAATAAATTCTTTTGATTTTGCAGCATTTGCTGAATTTACTATTTCTTCCGCATCTTCAAAATTAATTTTACTGTTAATATTGCCATCGGGAGCATACCAGGAAAAATCAAATCCATATTCTTCAACTTTTGCAATAACGTCTTTCATTCTTTCGAGATACTCGACCACATCATATTTGTCGGAGAGTTGGGCAATTTTTAGCGAGGTCAACTTATTTTTTGCATGCAAAAAATCAGTCAAAAGTTCAGGTGTTATCTTTGATATATTTTTTTGAGCTAAGGCAATGGAAATATCAAATTCAACTCCTAAAACATCGGCAATCTGTTTTCCTGCCTTAACCTGCTCCGGAGTCAAAGCGCCCAGTATTCTGGCAGCCTCAGCATCGTAGTAGTTATTTGCAGAGTTGTATATCTCTCCGAACGAAACCCCGCTTTTTTTACTTAATTCAAAGATTTTTTCAAGTCTTTGTTTGTTTGTATTACCTCTTTCATCCTTACCTGATACTATACTAAGCAAATCTTCAACATTACTAATTCCTAATTTGGAATGGAAAAACGTAATTGCTTCCGGATTAAATTTATTCATTAGAGTTAAACTTTCAGCCAAGATATCCGGATTCTCTTTCATTTCAAGCGTTTCTTCCACAATTTCTTCCGCTGTTCTGTTTTCAAACATATCCTCTACAGAGTCACAGGCAAACTTCATCATCTTTACTACCAAACAATAATCACTGCCAAATTCTTCTTTCAGTCTGTTTATATTGCTGTCATCCACCCCTTTACCCTTAAGAAAAGCATCTGCCTCACTTTCACTCATAGGTATAGTTATTGGAGCTTTTGCCAACAAATCATCCCAAGATTCATACTCGCTTAGAGGATTCTCAGACTCTGCAAATACCCGCATAACCTCCTCCGGAATTTCTGCAGCCTTTTCCGGCTTTACTTCGGTTGGTTTTGCCATTCTGTCCAGCACAAACTCCTGAATTTTTTCAGAATCCCCAAGTGCAGTTTCTTCTCCCAAAACTTTTTTTACGTCTGCTTCCATATGGTAATCGTGGTACGGTTCACCGAATTCATCTGTTCCTGTGGATTCATCCGTAATTTCAAATCCGAATCTTTTATACAGTTTGACAAGTCCCGGAATATCCGCATCAACATCCAGCGCAACTTTTTCAATATTATTTTCTTTCGCAAACCTTGTTATATCCTCCTGCATTTGTTTTAATGCAGCGTATGATGTTTTTGTATTCCTCAAATCAGAACGCACTGCAATACTATGGATATATAATTCTCCGCCCTGAACGGGTTCAAGCTGATAATATCCTATAACTTTGCCATCTTCACCTTTTATTGCATAAGTTGTGATTTCAAGATCTTCCAATTCTGCCTTATATTCACCAAAATCATCATAGATTACGTATCTGCCATCAAATCCCTCAAGGTCTATTTTTTGGATTTCTCTTAAATCTTCTTCTGTTGCCACTTCAACTTTAAAGTTCTTTTTAGGTATGTCAAAAATTTCATCCATTGACTTGTTTGGCAAAATATCCTCTCCGTCAAATCGGAAATCCTCAGGGTCAAGACCGACTTCCTCCATCCATCCTGCTACATCCTCAGGTATTTCAAAATCATCCTCTTCATCCTCAATGGGTTTCCTGCGTTCAGGGAATTGCTCATAATATTTATCCATTATCAACATGGATGCAGATAATGCTGCCATACCTGTTCTTGCTCGTTTTGCGGCTTCCGGATTACTCATATTGAGTGCCCATTCAGGAAATCCCAGTTCTATCAAAATTCCTTTAAAGTAGTCATTATATTTACCCGTATCTCCTTCTGCCGCAACGGAAAGAAATTCTCTTCTGTTTGTCATGGCATACAAAACTTGTCCCGGTTCTATTCCCGCCCCGAGTAAATCGTCCGTATATAACAGGGGATCAAATCCCTGAGGAAAATCTTTTTCAACGGTCTGTGTTACTGCATGCATCAATTCATGCCTTAATGTATGTTTAACGTCATTAATTGTCAATCCGTCAATTGAGATACTGTTTTCCAACGGACTATAATAACCCATATCTTTATCAAAATATCTTGCGTTTGCTCTCATAAAGTTCAGTACGGGCGGAATATTCGCATCTACACCTGCTGATTTTGCTCTCATTTTGTAGTTTGCGAGTTCAGCATAAACCATTTTCAGCGCAACGCCCGCCTCTTTTAAGTTTGACGGTAAAAATACCCTTGTCCCAAAATCTTTTTCTATCTGATGGCAAAGTGTTTTTATACGCTCTGCGACTTTCGGATTCAGAGAAGATACTTCTTCCTCAAGATACTTTTCATATTGAGCCTGTGTTTCTGCTGCTTTCGGGTGTGCAGAACATTCTCTTATTACATCCTCGTATTTATCGCATTTTTCCAGCTCAATTTTAACTTCTCTTAATCTCGGGTCTGTTATTTCATCAATATTTTTGGATAATTCTTTTGCTGCTTCCGGATTTTTTGATTTCAAGGCAGTCAAAAATGCTTCTGATGGTTTCTCTTTTTTGCCTGCATTAAGGAAATCATCAATAATAGCAAAATTTAATGCCCTGTCATTTCTTGTGGAATCAAAAGCCTTTTGCAGACATATAAGCAGATATGCTTTACGACTTTCATCATCAAGTTTTTCAATTTTCTCTCGTAAATCTTTATATTTTTCGATACGCTCAATTATTGCTTCTTTTTGATTCGTCAGCATAATTGAAGGGGCCTGTATATCGGCTAATCTTTTTAATGTTTTGTCATTTTCAAACAGTCGTCTGAAACTTTCATCTTCAACTCCGGACAGAGCCTTTTCAAAGTTTTCATTTACGGCTTGCTCAAATTTTTCATAATATTCGTCTGAATAAATATCTTCCTCTGACTCCCCAGGTTCTGTCATATCCTCCGCTTCGGGGCGTCTGTTCGGAAATACTTCTGTCACGGTTTCGGCTCTCTCAGTCCCAAGTGCCGATTGCTCCGAATCAAGTTCGGGTTTCCCCGTCGGTTTTGGAGGTTCTGTCGGTCTTGGAGGAAGCGGATTAGATGAGTCTTTCAGAATATATAATTCCTGTTTGCTTGTAAAGTATCCTTTATCAACCCAGCTGTTACCATTTTCATCTTTGAATAAATCCATATAGATTTCATCGCAGTCGATATCACCTAAGAATGAGATTGTTTCTTCTTTATGCTTTAAGTCCTCCCACGGTACATCATTATATGAATTGCTCATATATACAGGAACATCATCCGAACCCGTTACTTCTTTTGCAACACTGTCCGCATACTGTGCTATTGCCGTTCTGATTTGGAGCTGTGCCTCCTCGGACGGTTTTGCCGCATTGTTTATTTCAATATTATCTATTATAAATGCAGGCTTTCCGTCTTCACCTGTTATAAAGTAACAGAGCGCATTGCCTATTGTCTTGCCTGTTTCATTATCTACCAACTCTATCATATTGTAGGCTGTATCCAAAACATAATGAGGCATTGCTCGTCCGTTTGCACCGCCCATACCGATACAGCAGGTTGAATAGTTACCCTGGAATATATCTTTTTGAGGATACCTGTCCCACATTTTTATTGTTAAATCAAGAGTTTTTGTTGCTTTTGCACCATCCTGAACATTGGATAAATCACTCAATCTCTGATTCAAATGGTCTAAGATTGTCAAAGTTGTTCTTGCATTGTTGGCTTTTTGCGGGTCGTTTACGTTCTTTTGCGCTCTGTTCCAGACTTGTGCAAGTTGTCCCTTTTCAGACGTATCCGCAAAAAGACTGACAAGTTCCGTTAATTTTGCTTTACTGTTAAGATATTCATTTGGAATTACAAACTTATCATCTTTTACAAACTGCGGGAATTGTTTTTGCAAAAATCCTTTTACAGGACCTCTCATCAGGGCATTCATATCCTCTGTTATTTGTGCCGCAATTTGTGTTAATTGCTCGGTATTTTTATCTTTTGATACAAAATGTATTTCATTTTCTTTTGACGGTCTGATCCATTTTTCATAATCCATTCCAAGTTCGTTGAACTTAGCTCTTGTTTTTTCATTGGTTTGTCCGTAGATATTTTTTGTATTGTGAATATATTCATAAAAATCAGGCGCCAAATTGGCTGCACGCAAGAGGTTAGTGAACGTTTTGCGATTCTGGCCATGACATTCCTGTGATAACAGATGCATATATTTCATATCCCAGCTGACAAGTTTTTCTTTCGGGATTTTTGAAATTTCTCTTTTGCTCATACCGACATTTTTCATAATACCGTTGAACAGGTCCACATTGAGTTCGCCAATATCAACTTTTCCGTTTTCAAGCATTGAATACATTTTGTCGAACGGTAATTTGTTATCTTTATATGCAACGATTAAATCTATAAACTCAATTTTTTGTGTGGGCATAAACGGTTTCCCGTCAGCGTTACAGGAGGCACTCAATTTTTCCAGTAATTCAAAATCCTTTGCATTAAATTCATTAAGCAGGTCGAAATATTCTCTTACATCTTCAAATCTTTGGCGGAACAAGTTATTTAGCGCTTCACTGTCATATATTGATGATACCAGCATTATCTTGCTTCCCCAACTAACAAAGAAACGCTGAACTTCTAGTTTCATTTCATCAACATCATCATATTCTCCGTTTACATACTTTTTGGGAGATTCTTTTGCCAGATTGTACTGGTGCATGAGTTTTTGATAAGCTGTTTTTCTGTCTTTATTTTTCAGATAATCACATTGAGCCTTATTTAAGCCGTAGATAATTGAACTTATATCATTAACGGCTATGCCGTATTCTTTATAGTTTTTACACAAATCTATTGCATAATCTAAGTTTTCATCATTTGTATTACCGAGAATTGACGGGAAAACTGTTTCCGGTATTCCGAGAGTTTTATCGTTACCCAGCAGCTTGGCAAGTTCAGCATTGTTGGCTCGGACATTTCTGAGTATTTCAATATCAGACAAAAATTCTCTCGGAAAATCTGCGCTCAACATCACATCTATATCCGCAAGGTCACCAGATGCATCGACTATGTTTAATTTTTCTTCATTGGTGTATTTTTTGTTCCTATACAAATCTTCCATTACTTTTAAACTGTCTTTATACTGAGCATGGAGTATCAGTTTGTATGCAAGCTCAGGAGGAAGGCTGTCATCTTTTAATATCATTTCCGCAAAATCAGGGTATCTTATACTGCTTAGTACTTTTCTTAATAATAATAATTTATCCTCAGTAAAAAATTGTCTGATTATATTCATATTATAATCATTGGCAAAAGATAATATTGTATGACATATATCCGAATATGTCGCTTTTGTGTTCTCAATCTTAAAAGAGCTGCCTTTAACTATCAAATCCATCAGGTCTTTCTTGTTCTCAACAGAATATGAACCTTGCTTAAGTGAATAAAAAGCCAGACGGTCTATATCATTTTGCAGTACTTCGTTATTATAGTAGTTTTCATTTTGAGCATATAAATTCAGTATTTCACAAACGACATCGGCTTCTTTTTGAGTGTGTATCCATCCTAAACCGTAGTCTCTCATAAATGTAATTAATTTTTCATTTTCATATAGTTTAGGGTTACTTAAAACTGTATCAAGAATCTGATATCTTGACTGTATGCTATTACAAGGAACACTAATCCATACTTTTGGTAAAATTTCAATATCCTTTTTGGGGTATCGTTTACATATGTTTATAAGAGCATCAATATTTTCCTGAAGCCATTTGTTATCCTTCAGTACAGGATTATTTTTGACTTTTGCTCGTATATTTCCTTCCGTAAGCTCTCTTTGCGACAATCTTTCAATCTGTGGATTTTGAGCCTCTCTTTCTTTGCGGATTGCTTCATCTTCAAGCATTCTTTCACGGGCACGGGCAACCTGCTCTTCCGTAACCAAATCAGGTGTAATTTTTGCTTCGGGTTTTTGTGTCGCTACGGGCTCATTTTCCTTTAATTGAAGTACGGAATGTTCGGTCTGTTCAGGTTTTGTGGTTTCTTCCCCGGTTTTTGATTTTATAAATTCTACGGCTTTTTCTGCCGCTTCATTTACTGATTCCGGTTTACTGTCAATTTGGTAAACACGAACCAACTCGTCAATTCTTGTCAGATTTTCTTCAATAAATTTACGTGTAAAATCACCTGTTTCAGGATATGGGAGAGGCTGTCCCTTAATTACGGCATTTATTTGCTCTGCTATGTATTTTGAAGCATTGCCAACCGTTTCTTTTGACTTATCCCAGGCGGGTTTATTCAAATCTGCATTGTCAAGAATAATTGCTACATTACCCTTATTTATTGCATTTACAAAATCATTTACGGTTGCTGCAGCACCGCCTGTCGCAAGAAATATATTTGATGCAGCCGCCGTTGCCTGTGAATAAGCTGCGGCATCAGGCAATACAAATTTCGGAACTTCAGAATACGCTTGTGCATCAACTTCCTCGGGTAAACTTTCCGAATCAATAAAATCAATAAACTCTTTTGCCGTTGTATAAAAAATTTCTCCGTCACCCAGTCCTGCGACTTCGGAAGTTATTACATCAATACTTCCTTTATCGGTTGTCGGACTGGTCACATATGCGGTTTCATCACGTCCCAATAATTCATCAAAGGCCTGCAAAAAGGCTTTTGTTATATCCTCATAGCCCTCCGGAGGCTTTGAATATCCTGCCGTTGCTATTTTGTACCTGCTGGAAGCCAATGCCTCATGTGCTTTTGCAGCGGCTTCTTCCGGGGTATTAACTTCTACAATACTCTCCTGCCCGCTGCTTGGGTTATCAGGAAGTGTTTGTTCCGGAATATCTGCAACCGGAATTTC
>DBXD01000055.1:830-3280 GCA_002309425.1 Cyanobacteria bacterium UBA1221 | reverse complement strand
AACCATCTTCTCGGAAAGCTCAAAATCTCGCGTGCGCAGGTGCGTATGTGCGTGCCAGCTATGCGCGCAATTTTATTCAAAGGTATATAACAACGAACTGATACCCCGCTGGTATAAAACAATGAGTGTTTCGATTGACTAAATAATAAAATTTATGTTTATAACACAGAAAAACGTAGGAAAATTACGAAAAACTAAAATAAAATTTGTATAATTCAATTTTTATTTGTAATTTTGCAGCAAATTTAAGATTTACAACTATGGTAGCTGATTTTTCAGTAGAGAATTACTATTCCATCCGTTCGCAGCAAACGCTTAGTTTTGTGCCCACAACGGATAAAGGGTTATTAGAAGAATACACCGTAGAGGTTAAGCCTGGCGTACGCCTTTTGAAAATGGGCGTTGTTTACGGTGCCAATGCGTCTGGTAAAACAAAAGTCCTCAATGCTTTTGAGACCTTTGTTCATACTTTGCTTCATTATCCTCAAAGTAAAACCGAGGAGATTGATGTGGTTCCATTCTTATTAGATGACCATAGTAAGAACGAGCCGACTCGGATGCAGATGAATTTTTATCTCGAAGGTGAGAAGTACAACCTGAATCTACTATTCAACAATGAGCGTATTCTGGAGGAGAAACTGATGGTTTATTCATCAGTGCGTCCCACCATGCTTTTCGAACGCAAATATAACCCGGAAACGGATAGTACTCAAGTGGAGTTTGGTAAGAATCTTGGTTTGTCTCGTCGCGAACAAAATTTCGTTGCCGGAAACACCCTTAACAACTGCTCTGTGATAGCAGCCTTTGGTAAGTCGAATGTAGTCAGCACTCGCTTAAATACGGTTTATACGTGGATTGATAGTAATTTCTCTGAAGTATTAAGGCCATCCATTGATTTGTCGTTTTTCCTCCATAAGGAGCTGAAGAACGATAAGGATGGTAAACTCAAACAGTTTATCATCCAATTCCTGCAGAAATCAGATTTCAACATCAACGAATTCCACCTTTCCTCAGATGCATCTTCTATTATCTTTTCGCATGAGACGCTAAATGGTATAGGTACTTTGCCGGAAGAATTGGAATCACATGGTACTTTGCGCTTCATGGGCATTGCAGCCATTATGAAGTATCTCGTGCAAGACAATCAATTCATTATCATTGACGAGATAGAGACGAGTTTGCATTACGAGTTGCTATCCTATTTCCTGCGTGTATATCTTGCAAATAATACTGGCACATCGCAATTATTGATAGCTACGCATGACATCAATTTGCTGAATGAAGATTTTGTTCGCCGTGATACTATCTGGTTTACGGATAAGAACGAAGAGGCCGAAACGGAATTGGTTCGCCTCTCAGACCTTGGTTTACACAAAAACATATCGCCATATAACGCGTATCGTCAAGGTAAATTGGTCAAACTGCCATTTACAGGAGCGATATATCTGGACGAGTCAACGGAGGACATGCAATGAAAAAGAGTATCGCAATCTTTGGCGAAGGAATAACTGAATGGTTTTATATTGACTCTCTACGTATAGTTGGTCATTATCCATTTAAAATGCGTCCTTCTATTCCGCAGCACTCGGATATAAAGCATTTACTTGCAGAAGCGAGACAATGTGTCACCGAGGGGTATGATGAGATTATCTGTCTATTAGACATGGATAGATTGAATACGCATCCTTCAGAGAAGCAAGCTTACCATAGAGCCAAACAACAAAGGATCTTTCAAAAGGTAACATTTATAGAGACAGATCCGTGTACTGAATATTGGTTCCTAATGCACTTTATGCCCAAACCTTCGCACCGGAAGTATGCAGATTATGAAGCAGTAGCAAAAGAGCTATGCAAGTACATGCCTGGATACGAGAAAACCAAGAAGTACTTTCAGCGTATCAGGCTCTATGAATTTCTGTCCCAGCATGGTGACCTTGAAAAAGCATTGAACTTAGCCAAACGGTCCGTTGAACTGCATGATGAAGGAGCAGAAATCTCTTATTCACAGATGTATCAACTCTTTAAAAAATTAGAACTTTTAGAAAATAAAAGTAAAAAATAGTACTTTATATTTGGCACTTACCCCCTCAGTGGAGCACTATACCCCAAATAAAATGCAAAAATGCAGGTTTTTGAGCCTGCATTTTCTATTTCTATTTTTCACTATCGAGATCCTCAAGGGTCTCTTTGATCTGCGGTTCGATAACTTTCTTTTGGTATTTTTTGTGAATCTTATTCTGACGCTTTTGCGCCGCAGTCAGATTCGTATATACTGTCGGCTCTCCCACACCTTGTGCGTATGGAACAATCAAGTTGAACTCCGGCAGAGGTGGCAACTCTGCGATGGCTTCCGGATGAGCCTGTATGTATTTGAGCCGGCTTTCCAATTCAGCTACTCTATGCTTTAACTGTTCAAGCATATAGTTGTTAGCATCGTCCAATAAATGTGC
>DBXD01000055.1:0-792 GCA_002309425.1 Cyanobacteria bacterium UBA1221 | reverse complement strand
TCTTTCTCCGTTTCGTAATCAATCGGCTTTCGCTCGCGAATAAAAAAGGAGTCAGTCGTGACATTGAAAAAGTCTGCAATCTTTTCCAGTGTCGCAGCTGTCGGGTTCTTGTACAAGTTATGCAAGCTGCTGTTGGGCTTGCCAGTTACTGCCAACGACAAATCGCGTTGGGTCTTCTTTTGTTTGGCTAATAAAAGCCTAATTACATCTCCGTCGTACATAGATTTTGAAGTTAAAAAGTAATTATAGTGCGCATTTGCGTATTATAATTACTAAAATGCTATAATAATACGCTTTTCTTGCAGTTTTTAGGTCATTTATCAATAAAATGTACTAATTTTGCACCACAAAAGTACAACAAAAATTGCAAATACGCAAATATAATACGCAATTTTTGAATTATTTTTGCATTTTTTAACCAAAACCAATAAATAAACATAACTATGAAAAGTTTTAAGTCTTATTATGAGCAATTGTGCGGCAGTCGCCGTCGCAATTTCAAGCGTCTGGTGATGCAACGCACCGGATGGAGTAACTCCACTTTTTATTACAAGTGCGAGCATGAGAATCTGACCAAATTGGAGGATGAAGTCATCGACACCATCCTTGCACGTTTCCGTTATGCAGATCGTAGTCAGGAGCGGTTTGCGGAGAATTATTACAAGCGATACCATATTGCCGAGTAATAATTGGTAATGAGTTGGACGCGTTCCAACTCTCTTTTAAAAACCGAAAATCCTAACTTAAAATGATATCCAATAGAACCATAGAATTAGTCCGAATGCAGGTGAA
>DBXD01000007.1:447-5083 GCA_002309425.1 Cyanobacteria bacterium UBA1221 | reverse complement strand
TTCAAGCGTTGCAAGTTCTTCATTTCTTCCTAAAAATTTCACCGTGAACACCTCTGATAATATAATTGTAATTAGTCTAATTATAATTATATTGTTTTTTTATAATGTGTCAAGAATTTTAGCTGTAAGATAAAAAATCTGCAAATTTTACATTATGTAAAATTTGCAGATTTTTAATGAAACACATCCAAATTTTAATATAATATCATATTTTTTTGTTTGTCTGTTAAAAATGAATTTATGACGGATTCTTTTTTTTGCTTTAAATATTCATTAGCTATAAACTCGATTTCTGTAGTGTCATACACATATTCATTTGAGTTTAGTATTATCTTACCATTATTGTCTATATCAAAACAAACAAAACGATACTTATCTATACCTGATTTTAATGCTAAATCAACGACTACTTTCTTATCTTTTAAATCAAGAGGAAAAATTAGCTCAGATAAATATGTGCTTAACCTAATTTCATAATCAAGTATTGTTATAATCGCCATATATTTAGTGTTAGATATATAGTGAAATAAAATTTTTTCCATTTCTGATTTCTCCTTTCTTTTCTTAAAAATCATAAAAGAGCAAATTTCTAAAATAGCAAAAAATTCCAAAAGTCAAAATATGAAAATACCAATTCATTTCTAAATAATAATTTGATTAAATGTTTAACTTGGGGAATATTATGCATTTTTTAAAATTTGCTCAATCACGCAAAAAATTTACAAGTTAGAATAGTATATAATATTTATTTATTAATGTCAAGCCTTCAAATATATAATCTTTTGCCTTTTGTATGTCTGTGATAACAGCCGTATCATAATCATCTGCTGACCAATGTGTATAAGGATGCCGTACTTGATTGTATTTATTATATAAATCATTCAAAAAAGTTGCTTGCTCATCATTCAGTTGAGAAATATTTGATGAAGAACATACATACCGACCAGTTGATTGTTTATTAAAATAAGAAAAATTATTCTTACCATTTGTTCCAGTAGTAGTTAATCCCATTTTATCTTGTAATATTCTATGTAAATAATATTCGTAAGACCTAAATATTGGAGTAAGTAAAAAAGTATAATCAGGCATATATCCAACTAACATTGTGTTATAAACAGCTGATAACAAGTTATTATAATGTTTTTCTTTTCTTTTTCCATTGTAATTGGGCAATAATTTCTCAAATTTTAATTCCACTTCATCTTTCGTAATCATCAACACGTACAAGTGATTTAATGTTTCTAAAACAGTTTGTTCATTACTCATTAATTCTATTGCATAGGAAATTAATTTTTGAAATAAAACAGATTGCTTTCCTTGCACATAAGAGCGGCAACCATTGTAACAGTTGATTATAACATATTCTTTATTATTTGAAACAACCAAACGTGTCTTTGTTTCGATTACAGATTTTTGAACAGTATTATCAATTTGGTTCAAATTGCCATTTTCTTCGTTTAAACAATTTATTATAGTTTCCCAATCTTCAACGGAAAATCCAAGAAAATAAATAGAGCCATCATTATATGTTTTATAGCCTTTTTCTAAAAGTGAACGTTTAGCTAAAGTATCTGCCTTTTCATTATAAATAATTCCTGAATGTGCAGGTACTTTAATAAAATTAATTGAAATTAAATGTTGCTTATTTTTTAAAAATTTAACATATTCACAAGTCAACTTCTTTTTTGGTTTCCATGAACCGTTTGCCCATTTTCCTATACCCTCATAATCATAGTATATTGTAATTTTGCTTTTTTTGTATTCTATAGCCCATGAAATAGCTTCCTTTACTCCTTCTAATTCTGCAGCGACATTTCGTAATTCAATAAAGTCTGAATCCTTTTTGTCATTAAAAGACTTATAAAGTGGTGTCTCTGTCCTTTGGCTATCTATCAAAAGAACACCAAAACCAGATTTATTTTCACTGTTACTATAACTTCCATCTACAAAGGCTACGATTTCGTCCTTTTTCAAATCAGATAATATTTGCTCGATTTTTAAATTAACAGAGTCTGTAGATTCAATCAAATCAATATTGTTATTATCCTCATTTATTATATAGTTTTGAGCATCTTCAATATTACTAAATGATTTATATTGAGCACCGGAAATTCCTTTTACTTGCATTTCACATTCTTCCCAAGTTTCATATATTCCGGTTTTTCTTCCTATTTTAACTGCATAATACTTCTTTTTTGCCATATTAAATTCTCCTTTTTTCACTACCATAAATATTATTATAAACACTAATCATATAAATTGCAAGATATTTTATAAATAAACTAATATAAAGTACGTTTTTTTGTACAATTTCTAAAATTTAAAATTATTTCTACCTGAGCGGTTGGAAACCAAATATAAATGAGTTATGCTTGTAAAATCTTTGTCATTCCGAACGAAGTGAGGAATCTTAAAAAGATTCTTCGTCGCTGTCGCTCCTCAGAATGACAAATCGATTGTTATTTTACCGTTTATGACTCTTTTTCATCGAAACAATTCCCAACCGCTCAGGTAGAATTATTTTCTAATCTGTTCGTAATATTCTTCAAATGTTATTTCTTCTTTTTCAGCCTTATCACGAAGTTCGGACGCAAACCTTGACCACTGTTCAAATTCGGCAGTGGTCATTCTCTTTTTCATATATCGGGCATAGTGGGTTTTATAGGCTCTGTTGTATGTCTGCCATACGGGATCGTTTTTGCATTTGTCATTGTAACGACGCTGTGAACCGAGTTCCTTGCAGGTCTTGCCCGATTTTCCTTTAACGGGGCTGTTGCAGTATAGCAGATATTTTCCTCCGGAAATATGAAAAAACTTTCCGCAGTTACGACAGTAGTTCGGTATGTAATTCTTTTTTATGCCCGAAAACAAATCATAGAAGAAAAACGAACTTATATCCGGAAATATTATTTTTTCACACAGAATATTCTTTCCGTCAGTATCTTTGAGAACCGTATAGCCGAAAGAGTCAAAGGAACATTCCAATTTATCAAAACGCTTGCCATGTTCCTTTTCAAACTTTGCAAACTGTTCCGCTATTTCGTATGTATTCAGAAAAGTATCTTTGCTGTTCAGATAGTCCCTGACAAACGGAAGGAATATTTTTTTGACTTCGATGCATGAACATATAAACAGTATATAACTGTTAAAATAATTTTCGATTTCTTCATTTGCATCAATAACATCTTGTATGAAATCTTTGCCGTCAAGATGTTCAAATTCTATAAGTTGAAAATTGTTTATGTAAATATTATAATTTCCGCAATCGTCTTTATACCCGAAACCATATTCATTAACGGTATCTTCCGTAATCATCTCATCATTATCGTAATCTATTCCGTCTTCAAAAACGATTGAATGTTCGTTGAGTAAATCATTAAAAGGTTTTCTCGGAAAACGCAGAATTTTATTATACGGTGGCAGTTTGGCAAGCCAGGAATCTATACGCTGAAAAGTATCCATTGCACTGTAAACATTGTTGTTATATTTTTTTCTGTAATTGTAAGAGCCTTCAAAATCAATTAAAAGTGCTGCCTTATAGCGTGTCAGTTCATCAAGTGCTATGCGAAGTTCTGTCGTGTCCAGTGTGAGATATGAGATTAAAATTTCATTGGATAAGTATTTATTTCTGCCGATATAGACATCGCTGTTCCAGAAGTATGCCGAAAATGAAAACATAAATATCACTCCGAAAAATTTTTTTGAAAAATAGATAATTCTGAAAGAAAAATAGAGAATGTATCTTTAATTATATATCTTCTATTGACAATTTGCAATATCGAGATTAGAATTATCTTAAAGATACATCAGCCGTATCAAGTCAATATCGGAGGTCAATCAATGACAGCAGAAAAAATCAAAACAATAGACGGACAAAAACTTCTGGAAATGGAACTGCCGCCAATAAGATTCATCATAGACGAACTTCTTCCGCAGGGCTTTTATATTCTGGCAGGCTCTCCGAAGATAGGCAAATCATGGTTATTGCTTTTGCTGTGTTTGCAGGTTGCAAAAGGTGAACTGTTCTGGAATCGCAGTACGGAAAAAGGAACTGTGCTTTATCTTTGTTTGGAGGACAGTCCGAGCAGGATACAGCAGAGATTGTCCGAACTCACAGAGGACGCTCCTCCGAACCTGAAATTTGCCACATCCGTAAACTCACTTTCAAACGGACTTGTCGGGCAAATGGAAATGTTCATAACGGAAAATCCCGATACAAACCTGATTGTCATTGATACACTGCAAAAAGTAAGGGAAAACGGAAACGAATCAAATCTCTATGCGTCTGATTATAGGGACATCGGTGCATTGAAAGAGTTGGCAGACAAATACGGAATAACAATTATAGCCGTTCAGCATCTGCGAAAACAGATATGCAGCGATCCTCATCAGATGGTAAGCGGTTCAACGGGACTGTTGGGTGCAGCGGACGGCAGTTATATTCTCAAAAAAGATAATATCGGAGATGAAACTGCAAAGCTGTATATACGCACCCGTGACATTGAGGAAAAAATTTATACGGTGAAGTTTGATAAGGAACTTCACGAATGGAAATTTGTATCTTCCGACACTCCCGAAACGGACAGACTGCAAAACGATTCTGTTATGAATGCCTTTATTTTGTTTATGAAACAGA
>DBXD01000007.1:0-399 GCA_002309425.1 Cyanobacteria bacterium UBA1221 | reverse complement strand
AATGTGTTCAGCAGACGGCTGAACAGTCACCGCAGTGAACTGAAGAAAATCGGTATTGAATTCAAGGACATTCGTACAGGCACGAGCCGTGAAAAAATAATTGTATATCGTCCTCCCGAAAATGTTCAATGACGATATGACGATATTTTTTGTGTGCGTTGATACGGTTTGAGTATCTTTGAAAAGTCTTTATTTTATCGTTGTTTCGGGCATGACGGTATTTGCAAAATCACGGCAGTCAAAAAAATATCGTCACCGAAAAAGTTTGAAGTAACCTAACGAGGGCAATATGAAATATCAGAGAAACCGAAATCAAAGTCTGACTGTCAGGCTCACCGAACAAGAAAAAAATCTTATTCAGAGCAAGGCTCAAAGAAAAAATATGTCCGTCACGGATTT
>DBXD01000051.1:8234-11471 GCA_002309425.1 Cyanobacteria bacterium UBA1221 | reverse complement strand
CTTTCAAAACTTTCAGCGGCTAGTAAGACGGCTTTACAAAAGAAATCAATTTTTAAGGCTTATTCATATAAGCAGAGAGTTCTTTATACCTTTTATGTAAATCAAACGCTTAAAAATATACTATTAAATAAACATTTGATTTCCTTTTAACAGTAAAAAACTGTTATGAAAAATTACGGTAACTTTTCAGTTACCGTAATTTTTTACACTAATCCCTCTTTAACAGCCTTTACTGCAGCCTGCACTCTGTCATTTACGCACATTTTTTGTAATATCGAACAGACATGGGCTTTTGCGGTGTGAACACTCACTATTAATTCTTTTGCTATTTCGGTATTGCTTTTGCCGGTGACAAGGTGTTTTAAGACTTCGTATTCTCTTTCTGTAAGGGGAACTCTGCCCTCATTTTGGTTTTTACCGGGTAAGAAACCGATATTATCAATTTTCGGGAAAGAACTTAATGCCATCTGTGACACAACAGGATCAATCCAGCAGGCACCCTCATTTACATCTCTTATAACATTGGCTAATTTATCGGGGTCAATATCTTTTAGACAATATGCACTTGCACCGGAACTCAATGCAGCAATAACTTCTTCCCCCCTGTCGTGAGATGTTAGAGCAATAACTTTTGTTTTCGGAAGCATTTCTTTTACTTTAATTGTTGCCTCTACTCCGTTCATAACCGGCAGACCCAAGTCCATCAGAACAATGTCAGGCTGTTCTCTTTCAATCATTTTCAATCCGATGACTGCATCTTCGGCTTCAGCCACAACATCAATATCTTCATTTGTATTCAATGCGCATCTGAGCCCTACTCGTGTGAGTTTAAAATCCTCTACAATGGCTACTTTAATTACTTTCTTTTCCGTAACTGTTTCTGTTGTTTTAATCATAACTGTAAACCCTCTCTGTTTAAAAATTCATTCAACAGGTATATTAAATCGAAAGGTTATGGTTCCGTCTATTACCCGACCGGCTAAAATCCAAGAATATCCATCATTTGGGGGATATTATAAAAAGGGTTTATTCCCCAAACGGGTAATAAAACAGGCTGTGTTTTACACCTGATAATGTACTTTGTGTCAGACTAAATTCCTACTTTCTTGACCGCTTTTATTGTTTTAAATATAATTGTTTCAAAAAGCGGAGAGTATGTTATGAATTTAAAATCAGTAATACTTGCGGCAGGCAAGGGAACAAGAATGAAATCAAATTTGCCTAAGGTTTTGCACGAAATATACGGCAAGACTTTGTTAGGTTACGTTTTGGACAGTGTAAAAAATATTGCTGATGAAAATTTTGTAATTGTCGGACACCACGCGGAAGAAGTTGAAAAGTTTGTAAAAGAAAATTATACAAATGCAAAAACAGTTCTGCAATCTCCGCAATTAGGAACGGGGCACGCAGTTTCAATGGTTTGCCCGAGTTTGGAAAATTATGACGGACAAGTGTTAATTCTATGCGGGGATACCCCTTTGATTACCGCAGAAACACTCGAAAAATTTGTCAGTTTTCACAACTCGGTAAAATCCGATTTAACGGTTATGAGTACGCTATTTGCTGACCCGACAAATTACGGAAGAATTATAAGAGAACAAAACGGCACTCTTAAATGTATTGTTGAGGAAAAAGATGCAACACCCGAACAAAAAGCCGTGAAAGAAGTTAATGCAGGGATTTACTGCCTGAATTGGAACAAGATTAAAACCGCATTTTCGCAATTAACCAGTAACAACGCTCAGGGCGAATATTATCTGACAGATATTATTGAGTGGGGTAAGAAAAACAGCTTAAACGTCAATGCCTACATTTTGGAAGATAACAGAGAAATTTTCGGCATAAATTCAAGAGCAAATCTGGCTCAGGCAACGGAATATATGACAGAAAAAGTTTTGAACAAATTAATGACAGAAGGAGTCACCGTAGTTGACCCCAAAAGTACATGGATTAGTCCTGATACTGAAATTGGTCAGGATACAGTGATTTATCCCTCAACCTACATTGAAGGGAAGAATAAAATCGGCTCTAACTGTAAAATAGGACCCTGTGCACATCTCAGAGGCGGAGTAACGGTTGATGATAACGTTAAAATCGGAAATTTTGTTGAAGTTAAAAAAGCCCATATAAAGTCAAATACAAATGTCGGTCACCTTTCTTATATAGGTGACAGTGAACTTGGCGAGCACGTTAATATTGGCGCAGGAACAATTACAGCGAACTATGACCCGATTAGTAAGACAAAGAGCAAAACTGTTTTGAAAGACCATGTAAAAATCGGTTCAAATACAGTCCTTGTAGCACCCGTAGAAGTTGATGAGGGCGCAAATATCGGAGCAGGAACAGTTGTTACAAAAAATATCCCCGCCTGGTCACTCGGGATAACCCGCTCCCCGCTAAAAATATTAACTGATTGGGTTAAGAAAAAATTAGATTAAAAAAACGGTTGAATAATCAACCCGTTTTTTATATTCTTTACTATTTCGTCACATAATTAAGCAGTGTTCTCACCCCTGCACCTGTCGAACCATAAACAAAGATGCCTTGAGGTTTTTCAAGAAAAGCAGTACCTGCAATATCAATGTGAACCCATTTTACATCTTTTACAAATTCCTTTAAGAAGACTCCTGCAGCAGAGGCTCCGCCATATCTTGAACCTGTATTTTTCATATCCGCAATATCGGACTTCAAGCCTTTCATGTATTCTTCAAACATAGGCAGCTGCCAATATTTTTCACCGCTTTCATCCGCAACTTTTATAACATTTTTAATCATTTCATCATCGTTACCCATAACACCTGATGCAACAGTTCCGAGAGCTACCATACACGCACCTGTAAGTGTTGCAATGTCAATAACTTCATCGACTCCGAGTTCTGATGCATAACATAAAGCATCGGCGAGGGTTAATCTTCCTTCTGCATCGGTATTATCAACTTCTATTGTCTTTCCGTTTTTGGCAGTTAAAATATCACCCGGCTTGTAGGCGTTTTGTCCAGGCATGTTTTCACAAGCCGCAATTATACCGTGGATTTCTATATCCTGAGGCTGCAAAGAGTTTAGTGCTCTCATAACTCCCAAAACACAGGCCGCACCTGACATATCATCACGCATAGTAAGCATAGATGATGCAGGTTTTAAATCCATACCGCCGCTATCGAAACATAAACCCTTTCCGATTAATGCGATACGTTTTTTAGGATTTCCGTTTGAATATTTCATGTGAATAAATTTCGG
>DBXD01000051.1:0-8188 GCA_002309425.1 Cyanobacteria bacterium UBA1221 | reverse complement strand
CTTCATCTTTATCATAGATTTTTGTATCTAAGCCATCAAAAGATTGTGCAAGTTCGGCTAATTTTGTAGGTGTTGCGTATGCTGCCGGTTCGTTTGCAATATCGCGGCTGAATTTCATTGCTTCACCATAGATTTTCCCCGTATTGATATCACTTTCAGAGAAATTCTTAAATCCGACTTCATCAAGGTGATGCTCTTTTTTGGTTTTATATTTGTCAAAAGCATAATCCCCAATATACGCACCAATTACTGCATATTTGCCGTACTCAGAAACACCTGCAAAATCAAAAACCGCTTTTTTAGCTTTTATTTGGCTAAGTTTTTTCATGGCTTTTACGACGGCTTCCGTCATTTTTGTGCCGTTAAATTCTGATTTTTTACCGAATCCGACAATCAGAATTTTGTCAGCCTCGATTTTTCCGTATGTGTGTAATAAATAAGTTTGACCTAATTTCCCTTCAAATTTGTCTTTTTCGACAGCGTAAGTATTTGCCAACTCTTGAGTGGTTAATTCATCTTCAAACTTATTAATAACAAGGACTTCTGTATTAATATCATGTGTATGTTTGATTTCCATAGTATTCTCCTCTCTCCTGTTTTTATTGTAGCACTAATTAGAAATAGTACAAAAAGTTTTATTTTACCAATTCTGCCCAATCTTTTGACAATTTGTTTAATATATCTTCCGTTTTTCCCTTGTCCAGCAGAATATTTTGGACTGCTGTGTTTACTAAATTATTTACATCTTTTTGGTTTCTGGAAGCTCTCATAGTCGGCTCAACTTTGTTTAACTGTTTTGCACTGATTACGCGAGCTTTTGCCATCAAATCGTTATCAGAATATTTTGTATAAAATTCATTATTCAATGTTTTTTTGTTTACGGCAATTACATTCGTGAGTTTTGCAAGTTCAAGCTGGTTTTTGTCATTTGTCAAAAACAGTGCAAATTTTATTGCTTCTGTTTTGTGTTTAGCACGTTCTGGGATAACAAAATTCATCAGAGAAAAATCGTTTTGGCCGAGTGTTCCTGTTATCTGAGGGGCAACATCCGTATGAGCATATGTTGACGGTGCGTTTTCTTTAATCATATTCAAAAAATTTGCCCCTGCCTGAAAAAGAACAATGTTTTCCGACATATATTTTTCTAACGCTTCACGGTGTGTTTGGGTTATAGACTCTTTCGGAATTAAGTTTTTTAAATACAAACTTTTAAACATCTCAAAAACATAAACCGATTTTTCGCTGTTTATAGTATCAGGTGAATTTATGCCATACTTGTTTAAGATTTTCAGCATAGTATCGTTTTCTGTGATGTTGGGCAAAAATACATAAGCATCCGTTTTAGACTTTATCATAGGTGCAATTTCTGCTGTTTCTTCATATGTCTGCGGAATTTTTACTCCTGCCTTATGAATCAATTCTCTGTTATAAATCGTGACGGCACTTGTAGCGTACCAGGGAAGCGAATAGAGTTTTCCGTTGTATTTCAGAGAATTAACGATTGCCTGATTGTATTGTTCGGCATTACTTTCGGGGATTTCATACAACGTACCTTTTTGAGCAAGCGTTGCGGAAAAATCAGGATTAAGATTAATCAAATCCGGAGGATTGTCGCTCATAACAGAAGCAAGAGTTCTTTTTTCGCCCTCAGAAAACGGAACATCAATCCATTTNNCAAATAACAATAAAAATCTTATCTCATAGATTATATATTTATAAAATATTAATTTTATTGCCAGTTTATGCGGATTATGGTACTATAATATAGGGTAAGTACCGCCACTTCCTCTGGCACACACGATTATACAAAGAAATCGGTCAGGAAAGGAGGTGATATGATGACCACAGAAATAGTAAAAACCGCTATAACGGTAATTATANNGAAAACGGAACATCAATCCATTTGATTTTTATATCGGGATTTTCCTTTTCAAAATCAGATATAACACCGTTCATATAGGATGAAAAATCGCTCATCTGGAGCGTCCAGAAAATAACTTCGTTGTCATCTTTTTGACTGTTCCTTAGAACAAACACCCCGCATATTATAACTATTATTAACCCTAAAAAAACGCTCAAAAATTTTTTCATAAATTCATTTTAGCATAGATTTTATAATTGTTCACTTTCTCTTTTTATTGCAATTCAAAAAGAAAAAGAAATGTACAAGGGAGGTAATATTAATTATGAGAAGATACGATTTCCATGATATAATGCAGTCATGGCAGACTTGTTTACGGAGTTAGAAAATCAGAATAAGCAAATTCCTCTGGCGGAAGCTATAAGACCAAAAACTTTAGAGGAGTTTTTGGGACAAAGTAATGTTATATCTCCAAATAGTCCCCTGTTAAATCTTTTGCAGACAAACAGGTTATTTTCAATGATATTCTGGGGAACTCCCGGATGCGGCAAAACGACTCTAGCACGTCTGATTGCTACAAAAACAGAGGCTAATTTTATTGAGATTTCTGCCGTAACATCAGGAGTAAAAGATATTAAAGAAGCCGTTGAAAATGCTAAAATGGCGTTAAGAAACGGTACAAAAACCATTCTTTTTATAGATGAAATTCACCGTTATTCAAAAACTCAACAAGATGCCCTTTTACCGCATCTTGAAAACGGAACTCTCTTTTTAATCGGTTCAACTACCGAAAACCCGTCGTTTCAGGTGGTTCCTGCCCTTTTATCAAGAGCGCAGGTTATTCGGCTCAATCCGATTGATGATGAGAGTATGTTTAAAATTATCAAACGAGGTTTAGCATATCTTGTTCAGCAATATGTTCCTATGGATTGCGATAAGGGAGTTTTTGATTTTATTATAAACCTTGCAAGAGGAGATGCCCGTACAGCCTTGAATATTGCCGAAAACGCATATTTTGCGGCGGATTTGGCTGACGGAAGAAGAAAATTAACCGTAAAAATTATTGAAGAAATTTGCCAGAAACGTAATACAATGTATTCACAGCAGGAGCATTATGATTGTGCTTCGGCTTTTCAAAAGAGTCTGAGGGGAAGTGACCCTGATGCTGCCATATATTATCTGGCAAAAATGATTGCAGCAGGAGAGGATCCCAGATTTATTGCCCGCAGACTTATTACCTGTGCAGCGGAAGATGTCGGAAATGCCGACCCTATGGCATTTAATCTTGCTGTTAATGCGTACAGAGCAGTTGAACTTTTGGGCCTGCCTGAGGGCAGAATACCACTGGCACAAGCAGTTATATATGTTGCCCGTGCAAAAAAATCAAACGAAACCGTTTGCGCTATTGATGAGGCGTTGTCTGATATTGCACACGGCAAGGATTATCCGCCCCCGATGCATTTGAGGGATTCTCATTACAAAGATGCCGAAAAATACGGTTTTGGTGTAGGTTATGTATATTCTCACTCCAATCCGGAATATGAACAGCAGTTTCTGCCTGATGAATTAGTCGGGAAAAAATATACAAGATAACCCTAGAACTTGTGTACTATCAGGGCATAGATATCATTAAAACTTACGACTATTATAAGTCCGATTAAAAAGATAAAGAACCAGCTCATAAGTTTTTCCATTGTTTCTTTATTAACTTTTTTACCCCTTATTTTTTCCAATATCAAAAACATTACATGCCCGCCATCAAGCGCAGGTATCGGTAAAATATTGAATATTGCCAAGTATAGTGAAATTGTGGCAGTCAGCAAAAATCCGTAAAAAATACCGCTTGTGTGTATAATATCTCCGCCGACTTTTGCAATGGCGATTATACCGTGTACCGAATCCATAGGTAACTTACCGGTGAGCAATTTATACCACGCATAAGAAAAAGTCTTTGCCTGATACCACAAGTATCCCGAACCCGCTTTTATGATGGTTCCAACGTTTTTGGTTTTAATTGTAACTTGTTTGGGATCCATCATTATTCCTATAAGCCCTGATTCGTTTGGATATATTGTTTTTAAATTAATTTCTTCGTTATTCCGTAAAACCGTTATATCAATAGGACATCTTCCGTCTGCCAAAGCATATGCCAAATCATTAAGCGTATATGTTCCGTCAGAAACCGCAATAGATTTATTTACCAGGTTATCCCGTAAAGTCTTTTGTGCCTCATTCAATTCCAGACGTTCGTCTTTATATTTTTCAAAACCCATAAGAGTATCATCGTTTAGCGAAAAAGCAGGTTCATCTTCCTTTGCCGGCAATTTTACAATTATATCTTGCGGAATCACTTCATCTCTGGTAAATGCAGGATTTAATGCTTTTAATTTTTCATATGTTGTTTCCAGTTTGTTTTCAAAAATTTTTCCGTCATTTCTTTTACTTAGTTGAGTATATGTTACAAGTGTATTCGGAAAATTAACTTCCGAACCGTTCACTCTGATTATTTTGTCACCAACCTGCATACCGGATTCCCAAACGGATTCTGATTGCGGCGCCGTAATACTCTTGACATACACTTCATATTTTCCTGAAGGTATTTGTCCCCATATTGCAGCAGCCATAAACACAAAAATAAATGCACAAATAAGATTTGCTAATACTCCCGCAACATAAACACTAAAGCGTTGATTTGCAGGTCTGTTTTCAATTTTATCGGTTTCGTCAGCTTCCAGATTCAATTCCTGAGCATCATCCGCAAAAGCAACATAACCGCCGAACAAGAACGTAAATGTGTGAACAACAATTTCAACACCTTTAAAGTCTTTCTTCCACAATATTGGCCCAAAAGGTAAGCCAAAGGCAAATCTCAGCACTTTGATATTGAATATTTCCGCCATCAGAAAATGTCCCGCCTCATGGGCTAAAATTAAAACGCCTATAAGTATAATCATTTCAAATATAGAAAGGCCCTGTGCCAAAAACGGAAAAACCGCTCCGAGGAAGTGTGCTCCGACAACTAACCCTATCATTAAAATCAATGTTATTGCGAAAATTATAACAGAAATATACATATTATCGTGTCCTTTTGGTTTATTTACAGTAATTCTTTCAAATAATTAGGCAATGCAAATCGTGCCATGTGATAATCTTTATTATATATCTTGCAAGTTTTAACTATATCCGTATATCTGTCCTCTGCAAAATAAGATAACGGTTTTACACTCTCCGAGCAGAATGCCCAAGCCCAGTAGCCCCCCGGATATGTAGGAATATTAGAAGTATAAGTTGCACAGATTGGAAAAACTTTTTTCAACTGTACATACATCTTTTTGACAGATTCAGCCTGCGCAAAAGGTGATTCGGATTGAGCCACCATAATACCGCCTTCTTTTAATGAATTTTTCACGTTTGTATAAAATTCATCAGTAAACAATCCCTCTCCGGGTCCCATAGGATCTGTTGAATCAATTAAAACTATATCAAATTCGTTTTTCTTATCTTTAATATATTCAATCGCATCCTGAACAAGAATTTCAACTTTAGGGTTGTCCAGCTCACAGGAAATCGTAGGTAAATATTTTTTGCAAGCCTCAATAACCATTCCGTCAATTTCACATAACACAACGCGTTCAACGGTCTTATGCTTTAAAACTTCTCTTATTGTACCGCCGTCACCCCCGCCTATCACAAGAACAGACTTTGGATTTTTATGCTGCATCATTGGAATATGAACTATCATTTCGTGATAATGGTATTCATCACCTTCCGTTGTCATCATCAAATCGTCAAGAGTTAATACTCTGCCTAAAGAACTTTCTGTTTCAAAAACTTCAACTTTTTGAAAATCAGATTGTTTTGAAAACAAAACCTTCCCGGCTTTTATTGCAATCCCAAACCCGTTCGGGGTAATCTCATGGTAGTAACCGTTTTCTATACCGTTTTTCAATTATTCATTCTCCCTAATATTATATGGACAAGAAAATTATAACATAAACATTAAATTACTTACCAAGAATATGAATATGCAAATGAAAAACTTCCTGTCCGGCTTCTTTACCGGTATTAATCTGGGTTCTGTACGATTTTAAGCCGATTTTTTTAGTAACCTCTTTTACACCCATCATTAGATCCCCCAAAAGCTCCTTGTCATCAAGCTCATTCAGAGATTCAACGTGCATCTTAGGGACTAATAACAAATGAATGGGAGCTTTCGGATTTATGTCTTTAAAAACAACCAGTTTATCCGTTTCATACACAAATTCTGTGTTAAAATCACCGTTGATAATCTTACAAAAAATACAATCTTCTGCCATAATAATTTTCTCCATTTTCACAAAATATCTATAAGTTAATCTACATTTTTATCGGATAGTCAGGGCTAATCACCCAGCCGTCCCTTGATATTTTTTCTGCACAATAAGTACCTTTTCCGGTTTCAGAACAATTTGATTGAATTTTATCATAACTTTTTTCAAATCCGTATGGTCTTACAAACCCGGTATCAGTCCTTACAAAGAAAAAAACGTCTTCCCCGAATTTGTTTGGTGCCGCTCCGCTATTCAGGTCAACAAGAACTATTTTGGAACTTTTTTTCTCATCTTTATTTAGTGTTCCAACAAAAACAATAAAAGTTATATTATCCGGAGTTTGAAAAATAAATCTTGTATTATTTTTAAACGCATCACTATGCGTTGCATTTCCTCCTTTTGTATATTTAAAATGGGTATTGTCTAAATAGCCGCAGTTATTATGATTGTCACACTCTTTTGCCCCTCCCAAAAAACGTAACCAGTAATCATTTGCATATTCTCTCGCATTATCTATTATGTAATCAGCAGAAGGTTCACCGTCATTCGCATTGTGCGACATAAAGTAAGCCTGGTTTAATACCATATAAGCTTTTTGAAGTTTAACTACCAATACCCGTTTTTTAATTTTATTTAGCGTTAAAGGCAACAGAGCAGCAACTAAAATCCCAATAATAACCAAAGCAAGCATAATCTCCTTATATGTGTATGCCCTTCTTTGTTTATTATTACCAACAAAAATACCCATGTGGAATACCCTTTAAAAAACCCGTTGTCTTTGCCTCAGTATATCACACTAATCTTTATATATCAATTAAACTAAATTTTATTTGCAAAAAAATTTCTGAATATTTGCAAGATAATTTTCTGAGCATTGAGTTTCTGTATATAATCGGACAGTTTTCAAAGATTCCTCTCTGATTTTTTGCAGCCGGACATTGTCATATGTTTTTAAAGTTTTGATGAGTGTTTTTATCTCATTTATTTCAGGTCTTACCGTAAATCCGTTTTCTCCGTTTTTAATTATGCCGTCAATTCCGTCATTTTGCGAGCATACTGTTATACAACCGCTCGCCATCGCTTCAAGATAAACCATGCCAAAAGTTTCACCTGTACTCGGAAGGATAAAAATGTCCGATTTTCGCATTTCTTCCAAAACTTTTTTATTGTTGAGTCTGCCAAAAAATTTTACTCTGTTATCGATTTTTTTATATTTCTCATAACCTTTTCCGATAACAGCAAGTTCCACTCCCGAAATATCTTTTACCGCATATATAAGTTTATCAATATTTTTTCTTTTTTTGTAGTTTGCACAGGTAATGACTTTTAAGTTATCTCTATTAATTTCACCTAAACGGTTCTCTATAATATTTTCTTCTGCGACACCGGACGGAGCAACAAAAATTTTATCCGAAAATTCAGGATATAGTTTAATTAACTGATCTTTTAACACAAAAGAACGACAAGAAATACAAACCGAATTTTTCAGAGCCTTTTCCATTGCCGGCTTAAAATATACAGAATAAAGGGGATTAGTTAATACTTCTATATCGGAACAATGAATCCCTGCAACAAAAGGTTTATTAAATTTATTCGCAAACAGTATTCCTGAAGGCATATGAGCAATAATAATGTCCTGCACAAAATCTTCTTTTAGAAATTTGTTTAATTTCTTTTTTATATTTCCGCAAAAAGGAAGCCAATAATTTATGTTCAGCACATCCCCATACCAACCGCTCTTATAAAAAGGCTTTTTGCGGACAAATGAATTTAGAATAAAGTTTGGCTTTATAATTTTAACTTCGTGTCCTGCTTTTTTCCAGCATTGCACAAAATTATACAAAGTTTTAGGTGTATTATCTTCATTTTCTTTAACAGGATATAAATCTGTAATTAATAAAATTTTCATAAAACTATTTTATCATAATCTATAAATTTAGAAAAATAAAAGAGCCTCCAATTTCAGGGAGGCTCTTTAAAATTTGATTTAGAATCAAACTACTTGATTTCAACTGCT
>DBXD01000040.1 GCA_002309425.1 Cyanobacteria bacterium UBA1221 | reverse complement strand
CCGTCACAAAATGGCGATATAAAAACAGATGTGCTTATAATAGGCGGTGGTATCGCAGGTATTCTTACTGCTTATTTTTTGCAGCAGAACGGGATCGATTATGTACTCGTTGAAAAGGGAAGAATCTGTTCGGGGACAACACAAAACACTACCGCAAAAATAACCGTTCAGCATGGTCTGGTATATCAAAAAATTGTAAAAAGCTATGGAACTGAAACTGCCCAAAAGTATCTTGTTGCCAATACGGAAGCATTTGAAAAATTTGCCGAGCTATGCAAAAAAATAGACTGCGACTATGAAACAAAAGACAACTATTTGTATTCAATCTATGACAGGAAAAAACTCGAAAACGAAATGACAGCTTTAGAGAAAATAGGGTGTAAAGCAGATTTGTGCGATAGTATTTCTATTCCTATACAATCGGTAGGTGCAGTCAGAATTTTAAATCAGGCACAGTTTCACCCTTTGAAATTTTTATCAGCAATTTCAGGAGGACTGAATATATATGAAAATACATTTGTAAAAGAGATGATTGGAAATACCGCTGTTACAAATCATGGAAAGCTCTATGCGGATAAGGTTATTGCAGCAACTCACTTCCCGTTCATTAACAAGCATGGCAGCTATTTTCTAAAGCTTTATCAACATCGTTCTTATATGATAGTTCTTGAAAATGCACAGAAAGTTAACGGAATGTATGTGGACGAAAGCAGGACAGGTATGTCTTTCCGCAACTATAATAATTTTCTGTTGATTGGAGGAGGCGGAGAACGCACAGGTAAAATCGGAGGTAACTGGACGGAACTCCGAAACTTTGCGAAGGAACATTATCCCAATGCAAAAGAAAGATACTTCTGGGCAGCACAGGACTGTATGAGTCTTGATCACATACCTTATATCGGTTCATATTCAAAAAGTACAGCAGATTTTTATGTTGCAAGTGGGTTCAATAAGTGGGGAATAACGGGGGCTATGGTTTCAGCGATTATTCTCAGTGACATGATCGCTGGAAAATCTCGTGATTATGCAGATATTTTTAATCCATCAAGAAGTATCATTAAACCACAATTGCTTGTAAATGGATATGAATCCGTCAAAAACCTTTTAACGATTTCCGATAAAAGATGTCCTCATCTTGGTTGTGCTCTTAAGTGGAACAGTGCAGAGCATTCATGGGATTGTCCTTGTCATGGTTCACGTTTTAACAAGAATGGAAAGATACTTGATAATCCTGCGAACGGGAATCTTTTATAAGCCATAAAAAGGTGTATCAATAGCTATCAGCTTCGATTCGGACGGAAGTCATAATGGACGGAAAAATACTTGATGAAAATCCCAAACAAATGGAAGTTGATAATATATGGCTGCAAAAGCAGATCAAAGATCAAGGTTATAAAAATCCAAAAGAGATTCTCCTCGGATTATGCGATGACAATAAAACTTTGACACTTTTTCGGAATATAGTATAACCTCTGCCGTCGGGAATCAAATCCTTGAGGCAGAGGATTTTTACATATCTTGTAAATCGGCGGCGGTCATATCGTTTTCAAAATTATCACGGGCAAGATCATTATCAATTTCTTTATATGCGTTTGAGATCGGCTTTTCTTCATCAAAAGGAACGGTGTGAAATACCTTTTGAGAAGGTGCGTGAGTGCCTGAAATTATCGGATCAGCTCTTCTGTTACCGGACTTTGCTTTGCCTTGAATTTCCGGAACAGATAAAACTGTGTTTTTGCGATGCTCTGTTTCGGGACGCTTCATTCCTTGCTTTGCCATAACGTATCACCTCATGATTATTATCGGCAAATCTCCGCCTTTTTATTCTGTTATTTTAAAAATTGCCTTAATTACGATAAAAATTTTACCCTTGTTTGTTAATCTAACTTGTTCTCCAACTATTGTTTTTAAGATGCATTGACATTCAAATATTCAGATTACTTGCACATTGCCGTGCAAAACGGTATGTTTTTTACTTTTTGGTATGTATAAACATGGATCTATGTCTGAGTTTTGTCTATAACTATAGAGAGTTTTATAGTTGGTCACATTTGTATTTCTTTAGGAATATAATGTATCGAGTAAGTAATACAAACTGCTCTTAAGGAGGAACTCATAAAATGGGTGTTACTAATTCAAATAAGGAAGTGAGCGTAGGCTCTATAAATTGTGGCGGATCGTTCAACGTGCAGTTCCTTGATGTATTTGTCAATGTGTTGTTTGCTGTTTGGAGTATACATTAACGTCGGGTCTGCGCCAAACCACGTATGTATCTCGTTTTCATCATTGCAGTCTTCGACCCACGCAATACCGAACAAAAAATACTTTGTTTTCGTCTGCGGAAATACTCTGATCTGTATACCGTCCTTTAAATGTTCGGCTTCATAATCGTATTTGCCGCAGTAATCAAATTCCACTCCGATAGAAAGCTTTGCATTACCCTTGAAAAAGCTCATAAGCAGCAAATCTTCTCCGTCTTCCGCACCGTCCTTTTCACTCGGCGTTTACCAGTTTATACGACACGTTATCGTGTGCGGCTTGCCATCATTTTCAAGTTTTAAGCAGATAAAATACCTACCGTTCAGCTTATCGCACCTGTGGTCAAGCGGAACGGCAGCGGCAGTGTATTCTGTTTTCGTATCATCTACTGAAACGATGATATCTCCGAACGGTGTTTTAAGCATGATAGTTCTCCTGTTATGTACTATCGCTTCCATTTTGTCTGATTATAATTATACCATTTTAGGTAGTTGTTTTCAATGCTTTCAATTATGCTTTAATTCTTAAAATTCGATTAACAACCATTAAATTTTCAATTAGTTTATAGCATTGAAACGTGAAATCATGTATAATAGATTTGAAGGTGATAAAATGAATACTCCAAATATAAAAAAGATAAA
>DBXD01000014.1:65728-66312 GCA_002309425.1 Cyanobacteria bacterium UBA1221 | reverse complement strand
TATAAATATAGATAACATAGGCGGATGTTATAATAACCGAGGTGAGAGACTCGCTGTTCTTAGAAAAGCAGCCTATTTGTTAAATCAAAGTCTTAGTATGAATTATGCATTAGAAGGTAAAGTTGAACTGGATTCAGTTGATGATTTTGCAAAAATGATGATAAGAAGATTGCGTATTGCTACTACTAATAAAGAAGAATTATTATCTAAAAATTATAATGCTAATAATAGTGAAACTAATAAGTTATTTTCACAAAAGGAAATAAAAAAATATAACCTTGAAAAATACAATAATAAACCAATATTACAAGACTCTTCTGGTATGATTTTTATGTTTGATAAATTCGAGAATGGTTGTAAATATATTGATAAAGAATATCCTGAAAAATCTGATTGTATAATTGTTGTTGATGTAAATGGCTTTAAATTGCCAAATGAAATAACAACAGACAGAAACAATCCAAAAGACAGGTATTTTTTTGTTATAAACAGTAATGGCCCTAAAGCTGAAATACTTGATAAAGAGCAGAATTTTATATTAAAAGGTAATTAAGATGGAAGAAGAAACTCAAGAAACTAATGTA
>DBXD01000014.1:50269-65709 GCA_002309425.1 Cyanobacteria bacterium UBA1221 | reverse complement strand
ATAATCTTAAGATTATTATTTATTTTCGTTATTTTATTAGTGGTTGGTATAATGACCAAACCGACATTAATGACAAAACCGGCCATATATCTGTATCCTGAAAAGACTCAAAGAATTGAAATTAAGCTTGATAAATCAATTAAGTATAAAAATGTTATACCTAAATACCATAAAGGCTGGGTTGTAGAGGCTGAACCTAACGGAACAATAAGAGATTTGCAAGCTAAATATACAAATTGCAAAAAACTTCCATATAACGAATTTGGATTTGAATATTCGAAAGAAGCCTGCAAAATCAATAAATATCCTTATATATACTGGGATGGTATCCAAACTAAAAAAACTCTGCCTGAAAAAAAAGAAGGATTTATTGTTAAAAATAAGGATATAGTTAAATTCTTATCAGCAAAAGCGGATGAAATTGGATTCATTAAAGCAGAGAAAAAAGAATTTGTCCGCTATTGGACACAAAAAATGCAGGAAAAGAATTGGAAATATTACAGAGTCAACTTCTTGCAAAATGAAGAAGTTGATAATTACTTACCTATATATGTAAATCCGCAACCTGATAACTCAAACAGGGTTGAAATAATTATTAAAAAAGGGCAAAAGAACACCAAAATTCAAGAGCAAAAATTAATTCCGTTTAAACGTGACGGCTTCACTCTTATTGAATGGGGCGGAACAATCAAATAATTATGATAATTTATAAGCTAATTTTGCAGCCCTGATAACTCTTGAATCATTTTGAATTTGATAAATCCTTTTTAACGCCCAATTTGCCGATTGATAATACACCTCATCACTTATTGTGTTAGAATTATTTGCGTTTTTTAAGCTTTCATCAATAATTTCATATATATCTTTTAGCGTTTTATTACTCATCATATGGCAAGGACGTTGGAAATAATCACAAAGTCCGCCTGTTTCATAATCAAGTGTTTTATAAAGCATTTGCAATGTAGTTTTTACATCTGACAATTCATATTTTAAAAATGCTAAAACTTCGTCTTTTTTACCGTGACGATAAACATAAGCTTTTAATTTCTCAATATAATCAAGCGTTTGTGCATTTTGTATCTCAAAATTTGTTTCGATTATACTTCTAATAGTTGAATCAACATCAGAAACATCTATATCCAATGATTTTGCAAGAATAATTTTATCACCTTTTTTTACAAACGAATTTTTTAAAGGTCTAAACCTTATAAGCGGTCTTTGGCTCATCATTTGAGCGTAATCTGCTTTTGTAATTGTTGTTTTTATTTCAGAAAGAAGGTTAGGATTTTTCTGTATCACATCTACCTTTTCTGAAGCAGAAAGTTTATTAAGCTGTGAAATATCTGTTATTTTTAACGCAGAAATTGCATCTATTTTCATATTTTATCCCTTTCTGAAATTCTCTTGATTATATTTTAAACGTTAAAGTCAGTATATTTTTATTATTTTCTCTTTTATAAGATATTTCATCTGCAATTTGTTTAACCATAAAGATTCCTAATCCACCTATAGGTCTATCTTCAGGAGGTAAATCTATATTTGGATCAGGTTTTTCAAGAGGGTTGTATTCAACACCCGAATCCTGAAATTCAAAAATCAAATTATCATCGAATTTTTTTAGTTCTGCTTCTAAAAGACCTTCAGAATCAGGATATGCATAAAATGATATATTTGCAAATATTTCTTCTGCACACATATCAAGTTTATTACTTATGTCTGCGTTTACATCCCATTCTTCACAGGCGTCGTGGAGCCAAGAATAGAAGGATTTGTAATTTTCCTGAACGGCTTTCTGTTTAAAGGTTTTTATATTATCCGATATTCCGTTATACTTAAATATCAGCATTGTTATATCATCACTTTGTTCTGCTTTATCTGCGTATTCCAGAACTGATGCTTTAACTTTTTGAGCAATTATATTTGTATCTGTTTCTTCAATATTGTTCAGACAACTCAGAAGCCTTTCTTCCCCGTATATTTCATTATTTGTGTTTACGGACTCGGAAACTCCGTCAGTATAAGTATATATTATATCTCCGGGATTTAATACGGTTTCATATATTTCAAATTCAGAATCCTCAAAGACTCCCAATACTATATTCGGATTTAATTGCAAATATTCATAATTTCCGTTTTGTCTTTTTATTAACGGAAGATTGTGTCCGCAATTAATAATACTTGCTTCGCCTGTTTCCGTATCAACAATACAGGACAGCATTGTAACAAACAATCCTTGTTTATTTGTTTCACATATTTTGTTGTTTATAATTTTTATTAGTTGTTTAGGGGTATAACCGACCTGAGAAAGATTATTTATAAGTGTCTTTACCGTCATCATAAATAATGCCGCCGGAACACCTTTACCGGAAACATCCGCTATTAAAAACATAAATTTTGTTTCGTCTATAAAAAAGAAATCGTAAAAATCGCCGCCAACTTCTTTTGCAGGTTCCATTGAGGCAAAAATATCAAACTCTTTTTTGTCCGGAAACGGCGGAAAGATGTTTGGCAGACTTGAAGCCTGTATCGTTTTCGCAATTGAAAGTTCCGAATTTATTTTTGCTCTTTCTTTTGTAATTGTTTTTATATTTTCTGTCATTTTGTTATAGGTTGATGCAAGCTGTGCAAACTCTTTTGGCTTTTCAATTTTAATACTTACATCTTCACCTTTTCCGATTTTATTAGCAATATTTGTCAATATGTTTATCGGCTTCATAACGTATCTGTTTAAACTTAAATACAATAACGCTGGAATTAATATTCCCAACGAAAGTAAAGTCAGTATCATTATTCTGAGAGTATGAGCCAGTGCATAAAACATCTCCAATCTCGGAAGGCAAACTATTAAAGTCATCCCGTTGTCAAAATTTTTAACATATGGAATATAGTCTTTGTTTTGATAATGTAAAAAAGGAGTTTTATTCGGCATTCCTACATCTATAAGATCCTCACGATACCACGGAATGTTTTCTAATTTTTTTCCGATTAAAGATTTATTATCCAAATAAGGATCTGTTGTTACAATTACATAATCATCCTTACGGTTAGCGAACAAAGCAAAATGATTTTTGATATACTTCCCGCTTGAGAAAGATGACTGAGAATTTATTTTTGAAACAAAACTCATTTTACGCAGCTCTTCTTCAATAGAACTTATTTGCCAGTCAACAGTAGAAATTCCGATTAAATTACCCCGTTCATCATAAATTCCGGAACCTGCGGTAATCATAAGAGTATAACTCCCCTGGTCCTCGTAATAAGGAAGTGACCATGCAACATCTACTTTTTTTTCTTTTATTTGAGAAAAAATTTCTTTATACCAGTTTTGATTTAAGTAATTGTACTCTTCGCTGTTAAAACTTTCATCAGTAACAACGTTTCCTTCGGCATTTCGATATGCATATACACAAAGTCTTTTTCTCGATTTATCAATTACATACGGCTCAAACCATATCCCACCACCTAAAGAATCCGGATAATTATCATAAATCTTTTTTATAACTTCTTTTGTTAAATCAAGGTTTTTGTCTGTTTTATAAAACAAATTCCCAATAAGTGCCAAATCTTTTGAATTATTTTCAATTTTTATAATATCATTGTTAATTTCGTCTTTGAAAACTTCAATATATCCGGAATAATAATCCATTACCAAAGGTTTTGTTCTGGATTCAAAGGCATATGCGTATGCCATAAAAACAACTGTTATAACTGCCAAAACGGCAATTGCAATAGCGAGTATTTTCGATTTAAGAGTTTTAAACATTATTCAAATAACAAAAATTTATCAAAGCCTACAATTTTAAAAGAGTTCATTAATTGTTCCGAAACACTTTTCAGTTTTAAAACACCGTTTTGTGCTTTCAACTGCTTGTATAATTCCAAAACAACTTTTAATCCGAAACTGGAAATAAAATCTATTTCGGAAAAATCAAGTGTAACATTAGTAATTGCTTCAACGCTTTCTTCTATTGCATCTTTTATTTTTGTACCGTATTCCACAGCATTGTCAAGATCCAATCTCCCCGATGCTTTTACATAAATACCGTCTATTCCGATGCCTTTAATTAAAATATCCATACCTTGAACCTCTTAAATACCAAGCTGTTATATTATCCCATAAAATGTTAATCGTTGTATCATGCGTATAATGTATTTATTTTGCGATGAAATACTCGGACTTCAATTAAATCGAAGTCCGAACAAATATCTTACGGTCTGAAATGTGCAAGAACAATCATCCCGATTATTATAAGAATCATAAACAAAACACTGTTTAGCACGTCTTTAATATAGCCCGTTTCTTTTTTTTCATTATTTTCATTATCTTTCATAATTTTTCTCCTTTATTTTTCAGCAAAAATTTCGCTCTTTTGCATTACACAAAAGAACTCTATTATTATCTGCAGAAAAAAATTATGGTGCCCTTACGCAAATCTCATTTTTTATAACTGATAATACATTCTTATTAACGTAAGAGATTATTTTCAGATAATATCTTTTCAGGTATTCTCTGCTGAAAACATTTCCGGAACCGGCATTTTCAAAAATTCCAAAATCATTTTCGGTATCACTTTTTAATGCGGAAATTTCATATCCGTTATTATTTGATGCCGCAATAGAGGTATCATTTAGGACGTAAAAATTCAGAAGTACACTTTGCGCCTGTTCTGTCTTTTGTATAACAGGTGTTCCATTTTGCTGCAAGACATAATTCGCACAACAAGTATTACCTGCAAGTGAAAGAATAACACATAAAAATACTAAAAATAATTTCAGGTACCTTTTCATGAGAACATTGTAGCACAAATTCATATTCCTACTTAAATAAATTTAACATGCTACTTGATTTTTAACTTTTTTAAGATATTATTGAATTACACAACTAGCTAGAAAAGGAATTTGAATTATGGCAAAACATTGTGAAATATGCGGTAAAGCTCCAATTAAAGCAGCTAAATTGACATTCTCTCATAAACAGATTGTACACACACAAGAACCTAACCTTCAATCGGTTAAGGCTGTTGTTAACGGACAAACTAAGAGAATCAGAGTTTGTACTTCTTGCTTAAAAGCAGGCAAAGTTCAAAAAGCGCTTTAATGCTTTATACAAAAATCATTTAAAAAAGAGCCTTTTTAACAAGGCTCTTTTATTGTGTGTAAATCCGGTTGTAATGATTATAGCAAAAGGAGAATTACGCTTCTACATCAAGTTTTTTACCTAAATTCGGGTTATTATTTTTGAAAGTGATTGCTTGCTGCTTTACAGCTCTTGCTTTGTCAGCAACTTTATAATCTTGTGCAGACGGATTCGCCGGAGCCAATGCCGAATTTATAACAACATTAGCATGGTCAATTGTTTTTTGCGGATTTGATTCGTCAAGCACAGGCATAGCTATCGGAACATGCCCCCCGACAGGGATTCCTTCGGGATTTCTTTCAATTACAATATTACCTGCAAAACTGCCGCCGGCACGTTGGTGAGCCAACTCATGCGCATATATCTCATTGTAATTCTTATCAATAAGAGCCTGACGCTGTTGGTTCATTAAATTGTTATACAACCTTGTTTGACCTAAAGTTACGTTCATACTACACACTCCTGCTTAACGAAAATATTATACTACATATGTAGCATATATGCAAGTATTGTTAAGATATTTTAAGAACTTGCCTGTGTTTGTTCTTGCTGTACAGGTTATCTATAAGTGAGGCTACATTTCGGGGAATATCTTCCGACAAAACCCTGTTGTTAAGATTATCCGCAATAATTTTCTTATCAAGCTCAGTATCTGACAACATATATAGAGGTGTTTTGTAGTAGTAAGTTGTTTTTATACAGGTATCGCCAACTGTTTTATATTGTGAAACCGAATATATTGCACCGGTATCTTTTTTATAATTTATACAGCGGGTTAGAATTCCTGTTTTTGGTGAAAATTCTTTTATAAAAGCAACCGTTTTCCCGTTTGGGTGATAAACTGTCATTCGGGTTATTTTTTCGGTATTTATATCGTAATCATATACGGAAATTGTTTTTGTTTCGGATTTTAAATCATAGTTAGAAACTTTTATTTTTTTACCGCTGATTTTGTCAAAATCTGCAACAATTTTGAAAAGGCTGTAACAGGTTTCTTTTATTTTTATACCGTCTTCGTACTCTTCAACTGAGCTTACCTTTTTGCCATCAAAAAAACTATAGTTTATAATTTTAACTACATTACCCGTCATCTCATCACTTATAATTAATTTTTCAGGTGTTGTTCCGTCTTTCCGGTAAATCAGCTTTTGGGACAGCTTTGGTGTATCAGTTTTTTTACAAAACAAATTTTTAAAAGTCACAGATTTTTTGGGTAATAACACACATGAATTCTTCACGTAAACCTCCTTAATTAACAACAAGAAGATTTAACCCCAAAGAAAAATAATTAAAAACAGACACCCGGCTAATAAAAAAATACCCTATCGGTTATTTTTCAAAAATTCTAATAATTTACGAAGCGCATTTCCTCTGTGAGAAACAGCATTTTTTTCATTATCGGTCAGTTCTGCCATAGTTTTACCCCCCAGTCCGCCAACCAGAAATACAGGGTCATAACCAAACCCCCCGTTACCTGCCTGTTGAAATGAAATAGAGCCGTGGCATTCACCTCTGTCAGCAAAAAGAATTTCCCCGTTTTCGCCAATCAGCGTCATTGCACATACAAATTTTGCTCGGCGGTTTTCAAATGGTTCAAGGTTTTTAAGAAGTTTATCAATTCTTGCCTGCGGAGTTTCGGCATATCTTGCGGAATAAATTCCGGGTTCCCCGTTCAAAGCTTCAACGCATAAACCCGAATCATCCGCTAAGGAAATCATGCCTGTCAGCCTGTTAGCCTCTTTTGCTTTTATAAGCGAATTTTCTTCAAATGTCTTTCCGTTCTCAACAGGGTCAAAACCCTCCGGCGGCAGCACAAATTCAATATCAGATTCTCCAAAGTCCCTGACAATTCCGTTCAGTTCCTTTATCTTATGCGGATTTGACGTTGCAAAAACTATTTTCAAGGTTCACTCCTTACTTCCCAAACCTGCGCTGACGGGAATGAAAATCTTCTATTGCACGACTAAGCGACTCTTTATCAAAATCAGGCCACAAAATATCCGTTACATAAAACTCGGAATATGCAATCTGCCACAATAAATAATTTGAAACCCTCATCTCTCCGCCTGTACGAATTAATAAATCAGGGTCCGGAATTGATTTTGTATAAAGGTTATCCGAAATTGTTTTTTCGGTAATCTCACCAGGATTAATTTCACCTGAGTTAATTTTATCTGCGATAGATTTTACCGCATGAACTATTTCATCTCTTGAACCATAATTAAAGGCTATTTGAAGTCTTACTCCGGTATTATTTTTTGTAACTTCTACTGCATTATGGAGAATATCCTGCAATTTCGGATTTAATTTTGTCAAATCTCCGATAAAACTTATAACTACACCGTTTTCGTGCATTTCTTTTAATTCATTTTTAATTGTTTGCCCCAACAAATCCATAAGGAAATCCACTTCTTCCTGCTTCCTGTTCCAATTTTCGGTTGAAAACGCATAGACTGTCAGGTATTTTATCCCGAAGTCATCACAGGCACGCATAACATTTTTAAGTGAATCTACTCCCTTTTTATGCCCGAAAGCTGACGGCAGATTCTTCTGTTTTGCCCATCTCCTGTTACCGTCCATTATGACAGCAATATGTTTTAAGTTTGTTTCTTTTACTATCTCTGTTATTTTTTCAAGTCTGTTCTTGGTTAAAGTCATGTTTCCTCGATATTTAAGCCGGTTTGAATTATATATTGAATACGAACGAAATACAAGTTTAAATGTTTTGTATTACTATTTCTCATTTTTACAGGACTTGCTGTCCTGAACGTATTTTGCCAGATTTTTTGATGCCTGCTTATAAGGATTAATAGTTGAACTGCCGCCTAAACAACCACCGGGACACGCCATAACTTCTATTAAGTTTCCTAGTTCACAAACACCATTTTTGGCATATTTTTTCAAATCCCTAATACTCTCTTTATTTAATCCGTCAACTGTTACGGAATAAGCGGGAATATCCTCCGGCAGCAAAGCCTTGACCGCATCAGCGACTCCGCCCGTCACCGCATAATTTCTTGCCTGAGCGGTTGCTTCAACCTTAAATCCGGATTTTTCACACTCTTCTGTCCTTACACCCAGAGCGATAAACCAAGCCCCGACTTCGTCATAATTGAGAACATAATCTACATTTTTATCATTCATGGCTTCTTTACGCTTTGCAACACACGGGCTAAAAAATACTGAAATACAATCGGGGTATTCCTCTTTAACAATCTCTGCCGTGTAGTACATAGGAGTATGTGTTGTTGAACGGTATGGTTTAATTTCCGGCAAATGCTTTTCAACAAGTTCATTATAAGCCGCACAACAAGATGTTGTCATAAATTCCTCACCGTTTTCCATTCTTTCTTCAAATTCAGCCGCCTCTGTTTTAGATGTGACATCCGCGCCTTGCGCAACCTCATACACATCATAAAAACCCAATTTTAAGATTGCCGACCTTAACTGTTCCGGAGAACAAGGGAACTGCCCAAACATTGACGGCGCAACCATGGCAACAACTTTTTTGCCGTTTTTGATATGCTTCAGCACATCTATAATTTGGCTTTTCTTATGAACAGCACCAAACGGACAGGCGCTTATACATTTTCCGCATGAAATACACTTGTCAAAATCTATTTTTGTATATCCGCTGTCGTCTTTTGCGATTGCACCTACAGGACAAGCGTTTTCGCAAGGTACGATTACTTTCATTATAGCCTGATAAGGACAAACCTGGGCACACATACCGCAATTTTTGCATTTTTCAGTATCAATTTTTGATTTACCGTCTTTTACCGATATTGCACCAAAACGGCAAGTATTAACACAGGGCCTTGCAACACAACCCTGGCATAAATCCGTAACATAAAATCTTGACGGGACACAGCCTTTACATGCCGTTTGTAAAACTGTAAGACAATTCTCGTCAGGTTTCTCTCTTTCAAGAACTTTTTTTGCCAATTCCGCCATATGCACACTGTCATCAGTATCTTCAATAGACAAACCCAAACCCGCAATGGCTCTGTCTCTTAATATTGCACGCTCCTTATACACGCAACACCTGTACGTTGCCTCGTAATCTTTCGGACGCATCTGATATGGTATAAGTCTTGCATTTTCAGCAAAATCATTACTATAAAAAGCTTTTATCAGTCTGACTAAAATTTCTCTTTTTAAATGAGAAGTCTCTTTGGGGCCAGTAATTGCCATAAATTTTCCTTTTGTTTTTTAGTACAAATCCTAGATTAGCACATAAAAAAATAAATATCAAAAATGTAATAATTTCAGTTATTTACTGTGCTGTATTATGTATAATCTTTTTTCTGTCGAAGGGTGAGTAGAAAAGTAATAAAGCAATTCCGGAAATTTTTCCTCTTTTTTCAAAAATCGGAAGAATTCAACAGCTCCGTCATTTTTTCCATATAACCTGTACATAATATGATTTGCATATCTGTCAGCATTTGTTTCCTGTTTTTGAGAATGGTTTATGTAGTTCATATTGTTAAAACTGCTAAAAGTACTTCCGACTTGTTTGTTACCAAAACTTATTACGGACAATATCATACCTGACAACAATTCTCTGCCTATTGATTTCAAATGATCTCTATGGGCATAATGCCCCAGCTCATGTGCGAGTACAAATGTCAAAGCCTCTTTATTATCAACTTTGTCTAACAAGCCGGACGTAAAATATATACTGCCGTTAGGTAATACAAATGCATTTACCTGTTTTTCTTCAATTTCATTTATTTTGAGTACAGATTTTCTCTGTAAGCGTTTATCAAGTTTTACTATCCGTTTTTTTGTTTCTTCAAGGTATTTTAACTTATCAGGATGCTTAACAACAATTTTGAAATCAGAATCCTTTCCTGTCAATATATTTTCTATTTTGACCTGCTTTTCATCTGACATATTATCAATAACAACATTTGCTATTGCATCAGAAAATATAAATACGCAAAAACAAATAATAGCAACCGCAGATATTGTTACCAAAAACTCCGTACCGGCACCTGTTTTACTGACATTAACATTATCTTCAATTACTTTTAAATACTTATCTTCTATATTGTTATTCATATGTAATAGCTGTACCATACGCTATTAGGGCACACTTTGGATATTCATTTTTATTTGAGGGATCATTCATCATTATTTGTTCAACTTTTGTATTTACAATGAAATTTGCCCCAACAGCTTTTTCCCTCATTCTTAATATAGCTTCTCTTCTTCCTCTGTCAAGTATTGATTCAATACTGTTAAGTTTTCCGCCAAAAAGGTTCTTTAAACCTGCTGCAAAAGTTTTGAAATAATCAACACTTATAACAACCTCACCCGAAACAAGTTCTATCTTTTTAACCTTTTTGGTATTATCCCAGGTTTTGATACCGTATGACACCATTGTCTTTCCGATTAAAGCTTTTTCACGCTTTTTAATTTTCCTGTAATGAGCTTTTTCAATCAAAGAACCTGTCATATACGTTACCAATAAGATAACAGCTAATGTTATTAAATCACCCATTGTTATACTCCAACTGGTTCAACATACACTGCGGTTCCATATGCATATACCTCAGCAGCACCCGAAGTAACTGCAGAAGTAGCATAACGAATGTTAATAACCGCATTCGCCCCAAGCATTTGCGCCTGAGTTTCCATTCTGGAGGTAGCCTCTTTTCTCGCCTCTGTTAATAACTCTGTGTAACTTTTTAATTCGCCGCCAACAACATTTTTAAGTCCTGCTCCGATATCCGCAAATGCATTTTTTGCACGGACAGTACTTCCTGAAACCACACCATACTGTGCTTTTATTTTCATTCCCGGAACAGATTCTATGTTCGTTAAAATCATCCGACATTCCTCCTGTATTCAAAATCTCCAACAGTAAAACCCTAACAAAAAATATAAAAAAAAACAGATATATATAGTGTAAAAAAGCTTAGTGCTCTACACTATTTATACTAAACCGGGCAATAAATATATTTCCAAACAAAATTTATTTTAATTTTTCTTCAATTGCGTTTAAAACTTTTTCTACAGTTGCTTCTTTAATTATATCATCATCAACTTTTACATACGGAGCTTTTGAAAATTCCCAGTCAATAGAACATAATCTCAAACACGGGACACCGGCAACTTCAACCTTATCACCATATTTTCTCGGAACAACCTCTAAAAGTTCCTGCAAATTAGCCGAACCCATTACAAAACAGGTAGTTCCCAAACATACTTTCACACTGATTTTTTTATCCATTAATAAAACTCCTTAGCACAAAATGATTTTAACAACTTAATAATCGGATTGTCAATATTTACATATTCGACTTTGATAAAATTTTGTGCTACCATGCGAGTTATGAAATGGAAGAATCTGAGCAAGAAGCGTAAAACATATTTTGTTGCCGCAATGACCGTAGTAGGTATAATGTTGTGGGCATTCATTTCTGCCGGGTTAATTACAAGGAATTTTAACCGCAGCCAGATTACCGGGCAGCAGGATAAACAGGAAGCCCAGATTAACGGTATAATTCTCACCGAAACAAAAGATGAACATAAGTATTGGGAAATATACGGCGAAACAGGTTCTTATAGCAGCGATAACAGTATAGCAATGCTTGATAACTGTATCGGAAATTTTTATGATGATAACAATGAAGTAAATATGAGTTTTGAATCATCAAAAGGAACATACAATTCAGTTAAAAAACAGATTATATTGTATAATAATACGCATATAGTAACAAAAGACGGCACATCCCTGGAAGCGGACAGAGTTGTCTGGTCAGGTAACGAAAAACCTATCACGGCAAAAGGTAATATCAGAATTACAAGAAATGATGAGTTTTTGGCAACTGCAAATGAGGTAGAAATCAGCCCTGAATGTGATGATTTTAAAATAAAAGGCAATGCCGTTTCAAAAGTATTTAACGCTAAGGAGAAATAATGAAAAAACTACTTATATTGATTGCAATAGCAGCATTTTCGACCGGAATAATGATGGTTCAGGCTTCTGACCTGATAATAGAATCAAAATCCCAGACCTTTTCGGAATCTGATAATAAAATCAAATTTAACGGCAACGTTAAAGTCACCGTAGACGATTTAAAGGTTGTCGGAGATTCCGCGGATGTCAATATGACGGGCGAACAAAAACTTGATACCGCAACTTTTTATGACAAACCTTATGCGTATGAGGTCAAGAAAAATAAAAAACGTGAAGTAAAAGCGAATATTTTAAAAGTTTCACTTATAACAAAGATAGTAAGAGCCGAAGGGGATACCCAATCGGTAGTATTTGACGGGAAAAATCCGATAGTTGTAATTAACTCCGATGTTCAGGAGTATAATACAAATACGAGTGTTATGACCGCTACCGGAAACGTTACTATGAAATATAAAGATATCGATACTTTTTCCGACAAAGCAATTATCAAAATGGACAAAAACGGTGACGTTAAAACATTAGAACTTATCGGAAACGGCAGAGTAAAACAAAAAGCAAACGATTCTTATGCGGACAGATTTTTCTATGATTCTTCAACAAAAATTATAACCGCTATCGGAGATACAACCTCAAACGTTACGAGCGATGACGGTAAAAAACTTACCCTGAAATCTAATATGCAGGAATTTATGCAGAATAAAAACACCTTTTCCGCAAGCGGAAACGTCAGAGTCTGGTATGATGATTATTATGCAATCGGGCCAAAAATCAATGTTTATCCGGGAAAAGACGGTAAACCGAATGACGTATATTTTGTAGGCCGTTCAAGCATATCTCAGGGTGTCAGAACAATATATGCCGACAAAATTAAGATGAAATTAAAACCGAAAGATTTTCAGGCTGAAGGCAACACCAGAACCGTTATTAAGAATATCGGCTCGGGAGATGGGGACAGCAGCGGCAGCTCCGGTATGACATTAGGATTATAAAAATGAACACAAAAGTAGAAGAAGCTCTGAATTATTACAAAAGCGGCGAGTATGAAAAAGCCATAGATGCTTTCAGTTCGGTCATTGAAACAGAAGAACCTACCGCCGAATTATATAACAACATAGGTCAGTGTTATGCAAGTATCGCCAATGACAAAAAGGCGGAGGATAACTTTTTAAAAGCGATTGAACTAAATCCTCAACTGGCACATGCTTATATTAATCTTGCCGATATTTATTACAGAAATAAGGATTACGGTAAAGGAATCGGTTTATTAACTTCAGGTGCCGACGCTATGCCCGACAATATGGTAATGGCTCATTTTCTGGCAAGATTTTATATGGAAGATTGCAGATTGGATTTGGCGATTGACGAATTGGAAAAGGTTCTTGAAGCTCAGCCGGAAAATTATGATGCTTATTACGATTTAGGAAAAGTACATTACGAACTCGGCAACTATGATTGCGCAATAGAAAATTTTGAAAACATTCTGGAATTTAAAGAAGATAATCCGTACATATATTTCAGTCTTGCACAAGCATATGAAATGAACAATGAAATTGATAAGGCAATATCTAATTACTTAAAAACTATTGCTCACGACTCAGGTTTTCGTCAGGCTTATAAAAAAGTTGCAATCCTATTTTTGGCAAGAGAAGATTATGACGATGCAATAGAATACTTAGAATCCTATTGCGAAATGGAATTGCCGGAAGAAGAAATCGTAAACGTCAAAAATTTGATTGAAAGAATTAAGAAGAAAAAGTAAATGGATAAATTTTGGATAGCGTTTTCCGCAATAGAACAGGTTGACAGTCCTTTTGTTCAAAGGCTTTATAATTACTTCGGCGACATTGAACGTGCCTTTTGCGCCACTCAAAAAGAACTTTCTCAAATTGAGGGACTGAGCATTAAAAAAGCGGAAAATTTTCTGAAGCACAGGGATAAAATTGACCCGAACAAAGTTTTGGAAGAAGTTCTTAACCGCGGTATAAAATTTTATACATTTGAAAATCCGAATTATCCACAAATGCTCAAGGAAATTTCTAATCCTCCTGTTGTTTTATACTACAAGGGAAATATTGAAAACTGCAATTTAGAAAGGACTTTGGCGGTTGTAGGTTCAAGAAAGGCAAGTTATAACGCAAAAGAATCTGTCGAAAAAGTTATTTCGGAGTTAGAGGGAACGGATATATGTATAGTGTCGGGACTTGCTTCCGGTATTGATTCAACTGCTCACCGATGCGCCCTCAAACACCGTTTAAAAACAATCGGAGTTATTGCAAGCGGATTTGATTATACTTACCCCGCATCAAATAAAGACCTGTATAAAGAAATTGAAGATGGCGGAGGGGCCGTTGTTACAGAATACTATCCTACATTTGAACCGTTAAAATTCAGATTTCCCGAACGAAACAGAATTGTTTCGGGAATATCTTTCGGAACACTTGTTGCTGAAGCATCCCTTAAAAGCGGTGCTTTGATTACCGCAAACCTAACTTTAGAACAGGGCAGAGAGTTAATGTGCATTCCGGGACTGATTACCAATCCAAATACAGAGGGTATTTATAAACTGCTCAAAAACGGGGCGACAATGGTCACATGTGCAAACGATATTCTTGAAGCACTTAATTGGGAAATTCAACCCGTAGAACAACTAAAAATGGATTTGTCTGATTTGAATACGAATGAAAAGAAAGTTGTTGAAGTGCTGGAAATTGAAGAAAAAGGGTTTGACGAAATCAGTAACCAGACAGGGATAAATACAAACGACTTGTTAATCCTTTTAACAACATTAGAATTAAAAGGGATTATCAAACAGACCACAGGTGACAGGTACAAAAAATTTTAAATAATATATTAAAAATTTGCTTGTAAATATTACTTGTGATAGGCTTATTGTGGATGGGCATTTTTATGTCACCGTATAAAGGTAAATAAATGGCAAAAGAGAAAGCACTTGTTATAGTCGAGTCACCGGCTAAATCAAAGACAATTAAAAAAATTTTGGGCAACGATTTTCAAATCGAGGCAAGTTTCGGTCATATCAGAAACCTGCCCCAAAAAGATGCCTCGACAGACAATCTTGGTTTTGATGTCAATAACAATTTTGAGCCAAAATTTGAAATTATCGCGGGTAAACAAAAAGTTGTTACTAAATTAAATGAGCTAGCCAAAAAGAGTGACAAAATTTACCTTGCATCCGACCCTGACCGTGAGGGTGAAGCTATTGCGTGGCATGTTAGACAGGTTCTGAAAGTACCTGACGAAAAAATATTTCGTATTGTGTTTAACGAAATTACCCCGAAAGCAGTTAAACATTCCGTTGAAAATCCCCGTTCAATCGATATGGATATGGTAAAAGCCCAGCAGACAAGGCAAATT
>DBXD01000014.1:45256-50197 GCA_002309425.1 Cyanobacteria bacterium UBA1221 | reverse complement strand
CGTGTACAGTCTGTGGCTCTCCGTATGATTTGCGAAAGAGAAGAGGAGATTGAAGCATTTGTCCCGCAAGAATACTGGTCAATTCATACAATTTTAGATAAAGACGGAAAAGAATTTGAAGCGGAATTATCAAAAATCAAAGGGAAATCAGTTGAAAAAACGATAAAAAATCAGGAAGAAGCACAAAAGATTGTTGATTTTTTGACAAATTATCCGAGCGAAATGGATGTTACAAAGGTTACGAAAAAAACAACAAAACGCAAACCCACAGCACCTTTTATAACTTCAACCATGCAAAGAGCCGCAAGTTCAAAACTGGGTTTCGGGGTACAAAAAACCATGCAGGTTGCCCAAAAGCTGTATGAGGGTATTGAAATTGACGGTAATCCCGTTGGTTTGATTACATATATGAGAACGGATAGTGTTCGTGTGTCTGATGATGCGCAGGCAATGGCAAAAGATTATATTCTGAACAATTTTGGTGAAAAATATTACCCCGATAAACCTAACATATACGCAAAGGGCAAACAAAACGTTCAGGATGCCCACGAAGCAATACGTCCTTCATATCCTGAAAGAACACCCGACAGCCTGAAAAAGTTTTTGGATAACGACCAATACCGATTGTATAAACTTATTTGGGATAAGTTCATGTCATCCCAGATGGCAAATGCTGATATAGCAAATAAAACTGTTGAAATTACCGCCGGTGACTACACGTTAAGGGCTGGAACAAGTAAAGTTACTTTCGACGGATTTTTAAAACTGTATAATGATGCGGAAGAAGAAGAACAGGTGCAGGATGCTAAAATTCCCGACTTAAACGAAGGGGACAAAGTTAAATGCAAAAAAGTTGACCCGAAACAACATTTTACTCAACCTCCGCCGAGATATAATGAGGCGTCCCTTGTTAAGGCACTTGAAGAACAGGGCATCGGACGTCCGTCAACCTATGCAACAATTATTACGGTAATTCAGACAAGAAAATATGTTGAGAAGAAAAACAAAGTTCTTTTCCCGACATTATTGGGCAGAACCGTATCCAAGCAGTTGTGTGAACAATTTGCAAAAATTATGGACTATAAATTTACTGCAAGCATGGAAAGCAAGTTAGATGAAATTGCAGAGAAAAAAGCAGTCTGGAATAAGGTTCTTGCGGATTTTTACAAACCGTTTATGGAAAACGTAAACAACGTAATGCAAACGGCAGAACGTGTAAAAATTGAAACAAAAATTAAGTGTCCGAATTGCGGAAAACCAATGCTTGTCCGTACAAGCCGCAAAGGTACTCAATTCCTCGGCTGCTCAGGCTATCCTGATTGCCAGACAACAATGTCAATAAACGCTCTCAATGAAGAACCGACATCAACGGGGGAAGAAGAAATTTGCGAAGAGAAATGCCCAAAATGCGGTTCTGAAATGGTATTCAAAACAGGGCCATACGGCAAATATATGGAATGTGTTGCACCTGATTGCGGGCACAGAATGCCTTTTGTAAAATCAACGGGTGTAACATGCCCGAAATGCGGAAAAGGCCAGATAGTTGAGAGAAAATCCAAGAGGGGAACAATTTTCTACGGATGCAATCAGTATCCTGAGTGTGATTACGTTATGTGGAACGAACCGACAGGAGAAACCTGTCCGGAATGCGGGGCCTTACTGGGTAAAGTTGTTACAAAAAGCGGAACAAATCTGAAATGTTCAAATATTAAGTGCCACTTCAAAAAAGAAATGCCTAAACCGGAAGAAGAGGAATAACAAATAATTCTGTTATGGAAAATTATAAACTTTTCTTATATTATCTGAACAAAAAATTGGACTCGCATTTTGAGGAGCAAAAGCCTTATATTTTTTGCAAAAAAGGCTGTGCAAAGTGCTGTCAAAACGCAGAATTCCCATATTCAAAACTTGAAGCGACATACCTTAAACTCGGTTTTGTAAAACTTGATAATGAAACCAGAGAACTTGTTACAAAAAACATTGCCAAAATAAAAAAAGAAAAAATGGAATTTAAAGGGGATAAATTTTTATATACATGCCCGTTTTTAATTGATAATGTTTGCAGTGTGTATGATTACAGAGGTGTTGTATGCAGGACTTTCGGATTAATCTCTGTTCGGGATGACACCACCGCAAATTTGCCGTTTTGTCACAATTTGGGGCTCAATTATTCAAATGTGGTTGACCATGAAACAAACAAAATAACGAGTGAAAAATGGTTACAGACGGGAATAGAAACCGAGCCCCACGGGTTTAAGGATATTTCATATGACTATTTGACCGGTAAAGATTTTGAGGAAAAATTTGATATAAAATTTGAAGAAAAGCGACCTCTGATTGAGTGGTTATAGTATCTTTTTTTCGTGTATTATAATGCACGCTACGGACTAAAGTCGTTAAGACGTTAAGACGATAGGACGTTAAGTTCATTTCGTTTATTTTATTTAACTCAATTTTTTAGAAAAGTAGGGTGGGTAAAGCGCAAGCGTACCCACCATTATATTTTACCAATGGTGGGCATATTTCATTTTGCCCATCCTACCAATTTTGTACGGTTCATGTCATTGCGAGGAGCGTAGCGACGTGGCAATCCAGCCGCTTTGGTTATTCATAATCATATAAATTTTAGGTAATACCTAGTTTATAAAACTTGTTTTTAAATAGCTGGATTACTTCAGTCGGCAGGCTTCTGCCTCCCTCGTAATGACATGGAAAAAAGGTGTGCAGGTATGCGCACCCTACATATCTAATTTTTATTTGGTATACTAAAGTCTACTCTACGGTTCTCGTTGCAAGATGTTTTTATCTGTTATAACATTAGCATATGGACTTGATTTATTTAGAAGAGATTGATTCAACCAACAAATATGCAAAAGAAAATATTGATAAAATCCCCGACGGAACAATAGTTTTTACAGATAACCAGACCGCAGGCAGGGGCAGATTAAACCGCAAATGGATGTTCACCGGGCGGGATAACATCTATGCAAGTATGATACTTAAACCGTCTGACACTATGGTTGAGGTATATTCAAATCTTACGCAGCTTTTGTGCCTGACCCTGTGTCAGACTTTTGAGGAATACGGAGTATCACCAAAAATCAAGTGGCCGAATGATATTCAAATTAACGGCAAAAAAATTTCCGGGATTTTAGCGGAAGCGGTGACGGCAGACAGAAAGTTAAAAGGTATAATTTTGGGTTTTGGAATAAATCTTAATACGTCAAAAGAAGTCCTAGAAAAAATTGACCAGCCTGCAACTTCACTCAATATTGAAATCGGAAAAAATATTGATAAAAAAGAATTTTTAGAAAAACTTACCTCCAAGTTCTGTTTGTTGTATAATAAATTCATTGAGGACGGTTTTTTATTAATAAGAGAAGAATATAAGAAAAGAGCTAATTTCCTCAAAAAAGAGGTTACGGTGCGATTACCCGACAAAGATATATGCGGTATTGCGGAGGATATAACGGAAAACGGAGCGCTGAAACTTCTTGATAAAGACAATAACGAACAAATATTACTGATAGGAGATATCTTATGAACAGTGAACTTTGGATGCAGGGACTTGTTGCAATGTGTATCGGTATGGGAACGGTATTATCATTCTTATGCTTAATGATTGTTGCAATGACTATCATGTCTGCTGCTGTCAGAAAACTGAACCAAATTTTCCCGGAAGCAGTACCTCAGGCTGCGGGAGTAAAGAAGGCTATATCATCAAATGATGAAGAAATAGCAGCAGCAATAGTTGCGGCCATGTTTAAAAGGTAATTATCACAAAAGGATAGGCCTTCGAGTCATAAAATACATATAATAGGATATGAACTTATCGACTTAACGTCTTATCGTCATAACGACTTAAATTTAAAGGAGATAAATAAAAATGACAAAACTAATAAAAGTAATGGATACATCATTCAGGGACGGGTTCCAGTCTGTATTTGGAGCAAAGGTTCTTGTAGAAGATTTTATCCCTGCACTTCAGGCAGCAGTTGATGCCGGTTTAAAGCATTTTGAAACTGCAGGCGGTGCAAGATTTCAGGCTCCGATATTTTTCTGTAATGAAAATGCTTTTGAAACTATGGATAAAATAAGAGCAGCAGTCGGTCCTGATGTAAAACTTCAATCTTTAGCACGCGGAGTTAACGTAGTAGGGTTAAATTCTCAACCCCGTGACGTTATTGACCTGCATGCAAAAATGTTTGCAAAACACGGAGTAAACGTTATCAGAAACTTTGATGCTCTAAATGATGTTAATAACTTAATAGATTCTGCAAATTCTATTAAAAAACACGGACTTCAGCACGAAGTAACCATTACAATGATGGAATTGCCATACGGGTGCGAAGGCGCACATGATGTTGCTTTTTACGAAAAAGTTTTGAGAAATATTCTTGATGCCGGAATACCGTTTGACAGTCTTGCATTTAAAGATGCTTCAGGTACTTCTAACCCGAGAAAGGTTTATGCAACCGTCAAAATGGCATGCGAAATTTTAGGGAAAGATGCTCACATCCGTTTCCACTCTCACGAAACTGCAGGTACAGGTCTGGCTGCATATTTAGCGGCACTGGAAGGCGGCGCAGACGGAATAGATTTGGCAATGAAACCTGTTTCAGGCGGTACGGGACAACCCGATATTATTTCAATGTGGCACGCTTTAAAAGGTACCGAATATGATTTAGGTCTGGATATTAAGAAAATTATGGAAACGGAAGAAATCTTCAAAGATTGTATGAAAGACTACCCGTTGTCACCTATATCACTGGCAGTTAATCCGATACTAATTCAGGCTCCTCTGCCCGGCGGCGCAACCGCTACAACTGTTAATCAGCTGAAAGATATGGGTATGCTTGACAAATTCCCGAAACTCATTGCAAATATGAAAGAAGTTGTTGAAAGAGGCGGTTTTGCAACATCAGTAACCCCTGTTTCACA
>DBXD01000014.1:25862-45198 GCA_002309425.1 Cyanobacteria bacterium UBA1221 | reverse complement strand
GGATATGCCAAAATGCTTTTGGGATATTTCGGAAAAACTCCTTGTGAACCCGATCCTGAACTTGTTAAATGGGCAGAAGAAAAAACGGGTCTGCAACCGACAACAGAAAAAGTTGTTGATTTGAACGAAAAAGACCCTGAAAAAGGATTGAAAGCGGCAGAAGAAAGGCTAAAAGCAGCAGGACTTCCCGTAACAGATGAGAATTTATTTATTGCTGCGGCATGTAAAGACGGTAATGTTGATAAGGGTATTGACTTCTTACTCGGAAAAGGTCAAGTATCTGTCAATAAAGTTTCCGCAGATGCTCCGAAAGCTCAGGCATCTTCAACAGGAGAATATACAATCAAAGTTAACGGTAAAAACTATGCGGTTAAACTTGACGGAGATAACAAGGCTGTCGTTAACGGAAAAACTTATGATATTGCAGTTAAGTCAGGTATTGAATCAAAAACTTCTTCAAATTCCGGTGACGGGGAAGAGGTTAAGGCAGGTTTACCCGGCAACGTGTTGAGAATAGAAGTTTCCGAGGGGGATTCCGTTTCCGAGGGTGACGTTCTTCTTGTAATGGAAGCAATGAAAATGGAAACCGAAGTTAAAGCACCAAAAGCCGGAACAGTTCAGTCAATTCTTGTATCACAGGGTGATAAAGTTGTGACAGGACAAGGTCTGGTAACGATAGGTTAATAAAGGGGGTAAATTACAATGACAATAAATATTCAGGACGGTTTACTCCAATTATGGAACTCAACGGGAATAATGACGTTTTTACAGGCGCAAGACCCGTCAATTACAAACGGGTTTGAACAATTTTTACATGTTCACGGCCACTGGATTATGATTCTTGTTTGTTTGTTCCTGTTATGGCTGGGTATAAAAAAACAATTTGAACCGTTGCTGCTCGTTCCGATTGCATTTGGCGGTTTACTGTCAAATATTCCGATGCCGCTTGGAGAAGAAATCGCAGGCCCAAACGGATTTTTGGGAATTATATTTGAAGCCGGTATTCATAAAGGTTTGTTCCCGTTAATAATATTTATGGGTGTCGGTGCAATGACGGATTTTGGACCTTTGATTGCAAATCCGAGAATGGCATTATTAGGCGGTGCCGCTCAGTTTGGTATATTTGGTGCATTATTGATGGCATACTGTATATTCGGATTTACTCTGCCGGAAGCTGCATCAATAGGTATTATCGGCGGTGCAGACGGGCCGACTTCAATATATGTAACATCAAAATTGGCAGAAAACCTGCTAGGACCGATTGCCGTTGCCGCATATTCATATATGGCACTGGTTCCGGTAATTCAGCCGCCAATTATGAGAGCTTTGACAACAAAGGCTGAACGTCAAATTCAGATGACTCAACTAAGAGAAGTATCAAAGAGAGAAAAAATTGTATTCCCGCTTATGATATTGCTTCTCTGTGTAATTTTATTGCCAAGTGCATGTCCTTTGCTTGGGGCTTTATGTTTCGGTAACTTATGTAAAGAATGCGGTGTTGTGGAAAGGCTTTCCGACACAATGCAAAATGCTCTGATTAATATTGTAACAATATTCTTAGGCTTGTCTGTCGGATCAAAACTTTCCGCAGAACAGTTTTTGACATTACAGACAATATTTATCCTTATTTTGGGTATAATTGCATTTTCGCTTGCAACTGCTGCCGGAGTATTGATGGCTAAGTTAATGAATGTATTTTCAAAAACAAAAATCAATCCGCTTATCGGCTCTGCCGGAGTTTCCGCAGTACCTATGGCAGCACGTGTATCTAACAAGGTCGGCTTAGAAGAAAATCCGCAAAACTTCCTTTTGATGCACGCAATGGGGCCGAACGTATCAGGGGTAATCGGTTCTGCCGTAGCAGCCGGAGTGTTGCTTGCACTTTGCCATTAATAATATAAGATAATTTATATAATCAAAAAGACAGGCATCAGGCCTGTCTTTTGCTATACCTGTATTCTTTCATCAATTAATTCCGCAATTTTTGCTATTGTTTCGGGGAAATATTGCTGAAGATATGAAGCGCGGTTTGCAATATCATTATCAGGAAGCCCGTTCAGTAACATGTTGCTCTCTGCGACACGCTCTTGGGCCGCACTATTTTCTCTGTCGGAACAATCGTTGATAAAATAATCAATAAAACACTGTTGCAGGCTGTTTGATTCCATAAGAAAATTTTCAACTTCTTTTTTAAATATGTTATTTAACTCGTCATTTGCCGAAATAACACAAGTTTTGCCCGTTATTAAATCACTATCAATATAGTGCCCAAACTCATGAAGAAACATTGGCAATAAAACATTTAATATAGTTTCATAATCTTTTTCTTCAATCGCACTATCCAGCCTCTCCTGTTTTCCAATTTCTATTAATCTGTCATAAGGACTCCAAAAGCCATTATTTGTGCTTTTTTTCACAATCTGTCCGTTATCAAAAATTTCATCTGTTTCATTGTAATAAATAGAATTTATGGGAATTTTATCCATAACCATCAACTGATTTGCAGGAACATTTTTTAGAATGTTTAGTACAATATCTTCACTTTTTGGAAGAAACGCATTATCAAGTTCAAAGGTTTTTGTTATATTTTTTTGTTTATCAGTAACGGTTAATTTGCCTTCTTCAAATTTTGCTTCATATATATTACCGTTAACTGTTGTTATAACTCTGCCGTCTCTCATTTGTTGAATAGTCTGGTGTTTGTCTAATAAAGTTTTTGGCTCTCCTGTTTCTTCATCTTTCCCTATAATTACATAATCAAGAATTACCATCCCATCAACAGTTTCTTCATAATTGAAGTGGGTTTCAACTCCTGCGGGGGAAACGCAATCCCTCTGAACATATGTATTCCCGTTTTCATCAATTGTTTCATACTGGAGCTGATTTGGATTTATATTTCCGTTTGCATCGGTTTCGGTTATGATATAAACACCCTCCGTATTACCCAATTCTCTTGTAGTTGTTTTAACGAGATTGCCTGTTTCATAATTGTCTATATCGTTCATTGTTATAGAGTCATATTCCGTTATTGTTTCAGATTCAACAATTTCTCCTACCCCCGGAATATTTTTGAGTTTAACTATATCTACATTATTTGTTCTATTATTTACAACTGTTATAGTCTTTGCTTCAAGATTTCTCTTAACGGTTTCATATAAACCATCTTTGCCATATCTTAATACCATTTCCTGACTACAAAGTTTTTTATTTCCGTCTGCGATATTTACAATTACAATATCCGGATTTTTTTGCAGAAAATCTTTCGGTAAATTATCCCATATTGGCATCAGCATCGCGATTTGTCCGTATAAAGACTCCGGTATATTTTTGTCTTCTATGATACTAAAAAATTTTTCTCTGAAGGGTTTTTCAATTGATACAATTTCCTTAACATTATCAATAATGAGGGGATAATTTAACCTTTCATCAAAGATTTCGGTAGTGGGTTGAAAATCACGAGAAATTACATCCCGAAGATACTCATAATCTTCAGGCAATGTATTCGAAACCAAATCTGCTATACTTGATATGCTAAAATTTTTCTCTTCGTTCTGCGTTTTATAAATATCTTTTACAAGTTCATACTGATTATCATCTAATTGCGCAAGAATTAAAGCATCTAAAAAATTAATATTATCTAAATCTTTATCAGATAAAACTTTATTTAATTCTTCTAAATTTAGCAGGGAAAAATCTTCATCCTGCATACATACCATTTTAAACATTTCACTGGAAGTTATTTCTACATCTATTTTGGCAATTTCAAGAAGGAACTGTTTTTTTGTTTCTGAAAGCATGTGATATACCGAAGAACTTTTTACTTCTTCAAACCTTGCCCTTTGTTCATCAGTTAATTTCTCTTCTCCTTCAAGTATTGTTTCTTCCTGCGGTTCTTCATCCCAGTCTTCTCGTGAGGGGGCTAATTTCAGCATAAAATCAAACAAATCATGAGAAGTTACTCCCAGTTCTTTCAGGGTTTTTCCGTCTGAGGTTTTCGCATTATCTAAAAAAGCTTCCGCCTCCTGTACTTCAAATACTTCCGGATTATCACCTGTTTTTGCGGTATCACGGATTGCTTTAAAAACTGATAACAATTCTTCTTTACTTAACTCTCCGTCAGAACCATTCGTTCCGTCAGCCTTTTGGGTATCAAAACTGTTAAATATATTTATAAGTGCAGGATTATCTCTTAAATCACTTATCTTTAGTTCTTTAAAATCCCGTAAGTTGATTTTTATAAAATTTTCTGTTTTTAACCAAATATCTCCAAAATTCATTTGTTCTTTGTTTTCTCTTTTTTATTATAAAATTTACCCGTACAGATGTATATATCGGTCTTTTTCATGAAAACTTTAGCGTTTTTAGTAATTTGTTACAATTAAAAATATACCGTAAAAATGCTCAATGCACGCAATTTTAAAATTTATTCCGAAATTCAACCACTAAATATGTAAACTATTGTAACAATCATGAAAAATTATGCAATTTTTAAACCGATATATATTTAGTATATATGCGAGTGTATTAATTGAGGAGATAAAATATGGACAGTGATAAATTAAATATTGGTAACGTTGATTTTGACAAAGACAGCGTGTTGTGCTCAAAATATGTTTACCAAAACGGACAAAAGTTAAATTATGTATTTCTTGTCGGAGGAACAAAAATAATGTTTCCCGATCAGGAAGCCAAGAATGCGGGAGTATCTCTTGCAACCAGTCATAATAATGAAGTTGCGGAAATCTGCGCCTGGTTTAACAATATTAAAGGCTTGATTATTGAAGAATCACCAAGAAAAGGTAATTATTATATAAGAGAAACATAAAATTTGTTACTAAATTAGCAAAAAAATTTTTTGAGGAACTTTTGGTAAGTATGATACCAAAAGTTTCTTCTTATAATTATAATACTAATTTTTACAATAGCGTAAACCATTATACTCTAAGTAATGAACCTGCATTTATGTCATTGCCATACATGTCAGATGATTACACAGACTCTAACGGCATAAGAAGGTCAACCCAACACACAACAGATTTAAGAGAAGATTTGGATTATAAAAAAGTTGCTAAGATTGTTCATAGGGAAATAAAAAGTAAACTCCGCAAAAATTTCAAAAACAATATTGTATCATCATTAAAAAAAATTCCTCGCTCGGATTTGGGTGGTATGTACGCCCCTAAAATAAACATATATTGTATGGCAGGTTCTGACGGAACTGAAGCATATGCTCTGGCAAATGCAATTATTGAAGAAATGGGTTTTGAAAAGGCTAAAAAATATGTGTTTCCTATAAAAGTAAGTGATGCTTGCGAAAATATAATTGAAGAATACGGTAAAAAAGGAATAATATATTTTTATGATGATGAAATAAAGAAACTTAAAGCTATAAAGAAATACTTAAAACCTACAGGGAATACTTATGATAAAATAACAGATTTAAAAGAGTACGAAATTGCTCAGGAATTCAGGGATTGTTTTACATTTGAAACCGCAGATTTTCAAGAAAAAATAAAAAATTTCCCTCCGGATAAAGAAAATGAGCTTAATATTATTTTGATTAGAAACTGTCTGACACAGTCTTTTGGTTCAATACAAACAGCGGTATTACTTAATGATATGCCAAATCATTTGCCCTCAGGCAGTTTGGTAATTTTTGGCGATTACGATACAAAAAGAAAGATGCCACGTGTTTTTCAGCACGGAGAAGGGTTGTTCCCGATTGATACCAAAAACAACATCTTTATGGTTGAACGAAACTCGGATGAATTATTAAATAATATTTTCTAAACCGTATATAAAATCGTTTTTATCTGAGATGTGTTCTACTGCAAGTAATACACCGCTCATATAACATTTTCTGTCCATTGAGTCATGCCGAATTTTCAGCAGCTGCCCGTCTGCGCCGAGCAATACTTCTTGTGATGCAACATAACCAGGCATTCTAACCGAATGTATATGTATATCATGATATGAAATTCCGCCTCTTGAACCTTTAATTGTTTCTGTTTCAGCGCAATTATTTTTTATAAAAGTTTCTTTTTCTTCTGACATCATTAGTGCTGTCTTTATCGCAGTACCGGAGGGCGCATCTTTTTTCTGGTTGTGGTGAAATTCAATGATTTCCGCATTGTCAAAATATTTTGCTGCCTGCTTTGCAAACATCATCATCAAAACCGCCCCTATTGAAAAGTTTGGCGCAATAAAACATCCTACATTTTTTTCCTGAGATAAATTTTTCAGATAAGAAATTTCGTCATCGCTGAGCCCTGTTGTGCCTATAACTATCTTTATACCATTATTAATACAGTATTTCGCATTTTCAAATATTGATTTTGGCTGAGTAAAATCTACCAAAACATCGATGTCACAAACTCTCGCGGCATCATCAATTGACTGGTAAGTATCACTGCCTGCGATATCAATACGGGCAACAAGCTCCATTTTATCGCAATTTGTAACAGCACTACAAACTTCTTTTCCCATTTTTCCCAACGCACCGCACACAGCAACTTTTATCATATATTTCCTCTCTTTCGTCTAATCAAGATTTTATCACAAACAAAAATCCGGTATTTAAAAAATACCGGATTTTGTGAGAATATTACCGGAAACTATTTCTTATCAGCTTCCCGGATTTCTTTTGCAGCTTCGGTAGACTCCTGAATACTTTTTTGAACAGCTTTTTGAATTTCTTCAGGATCATAGTCTTTATTTACGTATTCAATTTTTACTTCTTTCTTTAAAGATTCTACCAACTGATCGAGAGCAAGTAACAGTTTTTGGTTTTTAAGATGCTCCGTCAAATTGTCCTTAACTGTTTCAAAAGCATCCTGTCCTTCTGCCATTCTGTCAGTAACCAATATAATATGGTATCCGAACTGTGACTGAACAGGGCCGACAACCGTATTCGGTTTGGCACTAAATGCTGCGTTAGAAAATTCCGGAACCATATCTCCTTTTGCAAAAAATCCTAAATCCCCGCCGTTAGCAGCTGAACCGGGATCTTCCGAGTTTTCTTTTGCGAGCTTTGCAAATGACTTCGGATCTTTTTGTGCTTTCTCAAAAAGTTCTTTTGCTTTCTTTTCTTTTTGCATTATCTTTTCGCCAACTTTTGCCTGTATTTCAACTTCGGACAACTCTTTTTTACCTGTTTCCGATTTTACAACTTCCGTTAATTCGGGAACATTCACGGCAATCAATATATGAGAAGCTCTGACCTGCTCAGGATGTTTAAACTTATCCGCATTTTTTTGATAAAAATCCTTTACTTCCGCTTCGGTAACTTCGCTGTTGCCTAAAGATTCCGCAAGTTTTTTCATTCTTACCTGCTCTTTTAAGTCTTTCTTAAACTCTGCCGCTGAAACACCATTGTGTTTTAAGATTTTATCCAACTCTTCTTTGGAACCGGCTTTGTCAATTACAACCTTAATTGCTTCCTGCATATCTTTCTTGGTTACTTTTATGCCTCTTTTATCAGCTTCACCATCAAGCATCGCCTTTACAACGAGTTCACTGATTATACGACTTTTTAAAAGATTATACATAAAAGCATTCTTAGGATCTTTCAGGTCTATTTTCATTGAACCGGCAATACTTGCCTGCGACTCTTTATCAAAAATTTCGTCAAACTGGGCCTGCGTTATTTTTGTATTATTAACCTTAATAATAGTCTGTGCCGACTTCATGCCGCAACCCGTAAACAATACTGCTGCAACGGCCAATGTTACAAGTAAATTCTTTCCCTTCATCAATATCTCTCTTTCTTTTATTTTGAATACTCATGACTAACTTTATGAATATAATAAAACAAATCAATTAAAATGTTAAATATTTCTTCAAAATTTAGATAAGAATTGTTAAGCAAAAGAATGGATAAACCTTCTTTACATGATGCCGTAGTTTGTGTATATTTAACACGCTTTAAAACTTCTGCCGGCAAATTAGGCTGAATAAGTTTCCACTCTGCCGGATTAAATGGAGTATATATCCTTATGTTATCAGGGGTTTCTCTGATAACTGAAATATTCACATCTGATGCCGCCAATCGTATTCTGATTAGTTTTATTAAATTTTCAACGCATTCAGGGGGCTTGGAAAAACGGTCTTTCCATTCTTCTGTAATATAATCTAATTCAGTATTATTTTTTACATCCGCCAAGCGTTTATATTCAATCATTTTTTGNNTCTTTTGAACCGACCCATTCATCAGGAATATAGGCAGTTACATTTATATCAACTATCGTATCAACCTTGTTTTCAATTTTTTCTCCCTGAAGCTCATGAACAGTTTCTTCCAACAGCTGACAATACGTGTCAAAACCGACATTAATCATGTGCCCGTGCTGCTTTGTACCCAGAATATTACCTATCCCCCTTATTTCAACATCTCTCAGGGCAATTTGATAACCGCTCCCGAGTGTCGTAAATTCCTTTATTGCTTTCAATCTTGCAATAGCTTCTTTTGTCATTTCCTTTGTCTGTTTGTAAAAGCAATAACAGTATGCCTGCCTTTGGCTTCTTCCCACTCTCCCTCTTAACTGGTATAACTGAGCGAGTCCAAATTTGTCGGCATCATGAATAATCATTGTATTTGCATTAGGAATATCTATTCCGTTTTCAATAATTGTTGTAGCAAGAAGAATATCATATTCATGGTTGGCAAAATCAAGAATGACCTGTTCTAACTGTTTTTCATCCATTTGACCATGCCCGACAGCAATACGGGCATCAGGTATAAGTTTTTGGAGCTGATGTTTAAATTCTTCTATGGTTTCAACTCTGTTATATAAATAAAATACCTGTCCTTCTCTGTCTATCTCATGCACAACAGCATTCCTGACCATATTTTCATTCCAGCCGCCTACATAGGTTTTTATGGGTAATCTGTTTTTGGGCGGAGTATTAATTACGGACATATCTTTTATCCCCGACAGTGACATATACAGGGTTCTTGGGATAGGTGTTGCAGACATCGTAATTATATCAATATTTTCTCTGAATTGTTTTAATTTTTCCTTATGACGTACCCCAAAACGATGTTCTTCATCAATTACAAGCAGGCCTAAATCTTTAAAAACTATACCGTTTTGTAATAATCTGTGTGTACCTATAACAACATCACATTCGCCTGTTGCAAGGTGTTTTATCGTTTCTTTTTGTTCTTTGGGGGTTCTGAATCTTGATAACAGTTCTACCCTGACCCCAAAAGGATTGAACCTTTCAGACATTGTTTGGAAATGCTGCAGGGCAAGAATTGTTGTAGGTACAATCACTGCCGCTTGCTTACCCGAAGTAATTGCCTTAAAAATTGCACGCATCGCGACTTCTGTTTTTCCGAAACCGACATCTCCGCATATAAGCCTGTCCATAGGATTTTCATTTTCCATATCAGCTTTTACTTCGCTTATTGCCCGCATCTGGTCGGGAGTTTCCGTGTATTCAAAGGCCTCTTCCATTTCATATTGCCAATTAGTATCCGGAAGAAACTGTATGCCCTTTTGCATTTTTCGCCTTGCATAAAGCCTTAAAAGGTCATAGGCTATCTGCTCAACTTCTTTTTTTACATGGGCTTTTGTGTTTTCCCAATCGTTACCGCCCATCCTTGAAAGTTTTGGCTTTATTGTTCCGGAGCCTCTGTATCTGCACAATAAATTTATTTGTTCGGCAGGGATATGTAATTTGTCATTATTTGCATATTCAATAGTCAGATAATCTTTTAACTGTCCGTCAATTTCCTGCTGGGTAAGCCCTTTATATATACCAACACCGTGAACGTTATGTACAACATACTCTCCTTCCTGAATGTCATTTATACTTTCAATATATTCGGCTTTTTCTTTATAATAGGATTTCTTAGATGACGTGACTTCTTTTGTTCGTTTATTAAACAACTCTCTGTCTGTCAGTATAACCGTTTCAAAATCTTCTGAAATACATCCGTGAGAAGCAATCGACGGAATATATTCGACTTCTTTAAAGACTTCTCTTTCAGAAAGAATTTCCTGAACTCTTTTCGGATAATCGGTTGAAATTGTTATATTATAATTAGAATAATTTTTTATAAATTCGGAAATTTCATCGAGATTTGCAGCAAAATTCTTTACCGGGAGAGTATTAAACTCAATAATTTCCACACTTCCCGAATCTATAAAATTGTCCAACCCTACACGCATAAATCGGGCCATGCTCTTTTCAAAATCAGAGTACGAAAAATGATTCTTTACTTTCAATTCTTTGATTAAATTAAGCTTTAGGTTTTCTTGATATTCATCATCATAGCTTTTATCCAGAAATTCGTATTTTGCATATATTTCGGAGGTTTCATCCGTTACGATAATGTAATCTTTAAAATAATCAAAAACACTCGTTAATTTTTCATTATAGTAATTTTGATAAACTTCTATTCCTTCGAAATAACCTTCTTCTTCGGAAATTTTGTTGTGTTCGGGCGCAATAAATTTATATACCGGTAAAATTTTTGTTTCTTTTATTTTCTCAACGGATTTTTGCGTTTCATTGTTAAAATATCTTAAATCAACGACTTCATCACCCCATAACTCAATTCTGACAGGGTATTTGTCGAGAGAATACACGTCTATTATATCCCCTCTTATGCTGAATTCCTGAATATCCGTGACCATTGTTGCCCTTTTATACCCGAGTTTGACGAGTTTTTGGGCAAAATCTTTTGTATCTATTTCATCTCCGAGTTTTATATTAATAGCATTTTTTTGGTAAAATTCGATGTCCGGAAACTTTTCCAAAAGGGATTTTACAGGAGCAATAACCATTTGAGGTTTATTTAACAGTATATTTACCTGCTCCATATAATCATATTTGTTTGATGAAACCGCTTCATACATGGATATATTTTGAAACGGCAGAATCTCAGAATCAAAATCATATGCCCTTTTTAAATCATTTTTGTATTTTAAAGCATTTTGTTCCGTTGAGGTAATAAAAAGAACCTTTTTCCCCGAACATTCGCCGGCCTGAATTGCTAAATATAATCTCAACAGGGCTGTATGACCGGTAACCGCAAAAGGGATACCGCTTTTTACATTATGCCTGAACAAATCGTATGCAGCATTATCTATACTCTTAAGCGTAATCATAACAGTATTTTATCACGAAATTCATAACTTATTATGCACGGATTACCTGTAATTTGTAAATTGCAAAGGATAATCATATTTTTCTTCGTTACCCCGGAGCATTCTTATTACTTCCTGCAGATTATCTTTATCTTTGCCTGAAACCCTGATTTGATCACCCTGAATAGATGCCTGAACTTTAATTTTTGAATCTTTAATATCACTTACAATCTTTTTTGCCAGCTCCTGAGTTAAGCCCTTTTTTAGATTGTAAACCCGTCTTATTCTGCCGCCAAGTGCATTTTCCACAGGCTGCGGATCAAGTATTCTTATATTTAAACCTCTTTTAATAATTTTTGACTGCAAAATATCATAAATATTTCTCAGTTTCATATCATCACTTGTTGTAATTGTAATAGATTTATCTGCTTCAAGTTCAATCTCGGAATTTGAATCTTTTAAATCGAATCTTGAAGATACATCTCTCTTAACCTGATCGACAGCATTCACAAGTTCCTGTCTGTCAAACTCGGAAACCACATCAAAACTGCAATCTTTAGCCATATAAAACCCTCCTAATATTCTCTCATATTAGTAATGCTATCACAGATTTGTTATTTTGAAAATAAATTATTTTTAAGGTACCCTTGGGGTTCGGCTAAAGGCTTTACCTATTGACTTAAATAGTTTTCCGAATTTACCCAAAACAATAGAGCCGCCTACTATTGCTACAGTTGCCAACAACCCGTTTTTAAAACCGCTTACATTCCTTGCCTGATCAATCTTCGGGCTTGAATAAATATCACGATACAACCCCTGAGGCATGGTAATTCCTCTCAGGTAATTTGTATTGTAATAGCCGCCATATCCTCCATATCCGCCGTACATGTACGGATTACCTCCATACATCATCATTTGAGACATACCCGGCTCTAAAATATTTCCCGTTGTACCCGGAGTAAAACAAAAATCGTACATATTCTACCGCCTAACCAAATTAATACTACCTATTTATATAAAGTGTTTTTCTAATAAATAATTGATATTCATGACAGTTTTTGTAACATTTTGTAAACAAAATTTGTTTAATTAATTACCCGTTATCAATCTTTTTTGCGATTTGCGGTATTTTTATTAGGCTTCTTACCGCTCCTTGGATTTGGAGTCGGAGTGGCAACATATGAAGTTTGAATACGTTTGACACTATATACATCTGGAATAGCCTGAATACAATTTATAACTTTTTTCAGAGTATCAATATTGTCTAATTCCATTCCGATTTCAATAACTCCAAGTTTCTTATTATTTTTTGATTTAACATTTGCATAGGTAATGTTAATATTATTATCGGAAATAGCGGCAATTATATCTTTTAACAAGCCGAGTTTTTCACCTGTTTCAACCCTTATTGTTGTAGTGTAAGTTTTATTTGTGTTATCACCCGACCAGCGTATATCAAGAAGTCTCTCCGGCGGAATTGTTTCAAGAGTCTTACAGTCAATTCTGTGTACGGATACTCCTTTAGAACGTGTTACAACCCCTACAATAGGTTCTCCGGGGATAGGAGAACAACACTTGGCAAAAGAATATAACAAACCTTCCAACCCTATAATATCTTTTTCGGATTTTTTTCTGTTAGAGGTTCTGAAAGTAGATTCGGGTACAGGTTCCTGCGGTTTTTTAATTCTGTTTAAAATCTTATTTATTGTAGTTTCGCCGTACCCGAGAGCTGCAAACAAATCCTCCGAACTTTGGTAGTTCATTTCTTTTGCAATTCTTTCAAATTCTCCGGCTTTTACAGTTTCATCGAAAACACCTTTGGTTAATTCATGTTCAAGGTTTGTTTTTCCGATTTCAATATTAGTTTCTCTGTTATTCTTTTTAAACCATTGTTTAATTTTGGAGGAAGCCTGTTTTGTTACGACAAAATTCAGCCAATCCAAACGGGGGGCGGGAGTTTTTGATGTCAGAATTTCAACAATATCACCATTATTAATTTTGGCATCTAACTGGGCAATTCGTCCGTTTATTAAAGCTCCTACGGTTTTATGCCCGACATCCGTATGGATACGATACGCAAAATCGACAGGAGTCGCATCTTTGGGCAAATCAAAAACATCGCCGTTCGGAGTAAAGGCAAAAACCTGATCCGAAAACAAATCCAGTTTTACCGAGTTTACGAAATCTTCTGCGGATGTCATATCCTTATCAAATTCCACCATTTTACGCATCCAGGAGAATTTCATATCGGCAGGATTATTTGCTTTCTGTGACCCTTTTTCCTTATATCTCCAGTGAGCAGCAACACCAAATTCCGCAACTTCGTGCATTTCCCACGTTCTTATCTGAACCTCCAGAGGTTTTGAACGGGGACCGATTACGGAAGTATGTAAGGACTGATAAAGATTTCCTTTTGGCATAGCAATATAATCTTTGAAACGTCCGGGAATTGGTTTGAACTGGGAATGAATTAAACCCAAAACCTCATAACATTCTTTTTCCGTATCAACAATTACACGAACAGCCGTAATATCATATAAATCATGAAAAGCGATATTAAGCCTTTTCATTTTTGCATATATACTGTAATAATGTTTTGCACGACCCGTTATATGTGCGTTAATACCGTTCTTTTTAACATCCTTTGAAATTTGGTCAATAAGAAGTTTTACGGTCATTTCACGTTCGGCTTTTGTCTGAGAAACAAGCTGGGCAATTTCAAAATATTTGTCAGGCTCCAGATATCTTAACGATAAATCCTCCAGCTCAGCCTTAATTTTACCGATACCTAAACGATTTGCAAGAGGAGCAAAAATATCCAGAGTTTCTCTTGCAATCTTCTGCTGCTTATTTGCAGCCATAAAATTAAGGGTACGCATATTATGGAGTCTGTCTGCAAGTTTTAAAAAGATTACCCTTATATCGTTTGCCATGGCTATAAACAGACGGCGGAAATTTTCTGCCTGACGTTCTTCATTTGATTTGAACTTTAATTTACCTAATTTGGTGACACCCTGAACGAGAGTCAAGACATCTTTCCCGAATCTGCTTTCAATTTCTTCCGGCTGAGTATCTGTATCTTCTAAAATATCATGTAAAAATGCAGCCATAATTGTATGACTGTCAACTTTTAAATCTACAAGTATCTTTGCAACTTCAACGGGGTGAACAATATACGGTTCTTCCGACACACGGTACTGACCCTCGTGAACTTTTTTCGCAAATTCAAAAGCTTCTTCTATTTTTTTTATATCTTTTGCTGACCGTTGTTGTTCAACAAGACTTTTCTTTATATCTTCAAAAAGCAATTCTTCTGCCATGGTATAATTATAATACGAATTTGACATGTAATTTTCAAGCAAAATGCACAAATATCATACATAAGGATTACTAAATGATTAGAGAAACAAAAGAAGGGCTTATTATAAATCTGAAAATCTCGCCTAACGCCGCTAAAAATGATATTTTAAAAGATGAAACCGGAGTAAAAATAAAACTCACGGCTCAGCCGATTGAAGGGAAAGCAAACAAAGCTCTTTTGGAATTTTTATCAAAAAAATTAAAAATACCAAAAACCTCCATTGAAATCATAAAAGGAGAAACATCAAAAGATAAAACTTTATTGATTAAAGTTACGGATAATGATAAAATATCCGATATAAAAAAACTTTTTGATTAACGAAAGAGGGTTACATGAAAAAAAGATTATGCTTATTCGTTGCAATAATTGCAATATTAACCACTAGTTTGACGGCAAATGCATTCAACTGGAAATTCTGGCAGAAAAAAGAAGTTAAAGCAGCCGAAATACCGATGGAAGCTGTCACTGATTTTGAAATTTTACCGACAATGGACAGTATATCTAACGCAAAAAATCAGGTGTGGGTCGGAACTTTTCAGCTTATATGGAACGATTTGGTAAATGAATTAATTAAACACCCCGTGGAATTTGTCGGATATAAATCCGTTATGGCTGAAAATTTGAATAAACAATCTTTTACAACAAATGACCTTTCTGACAGCGCATACTATAAAAAATGGGGATTAGCCTCTCCGCAGATGAAAAAAGAAATTGAAAACGGTATAAAAGAAAAGTTCAACGAAACAAGCGATATTCTTGATATGTTTGACTGGACCCCGGGATACAGAAAATATTTTCTTTACGCAATGCTGAAAAAAGATTTTGAATACCTCAAACCGTTCAACAAACTTGAAGATGCTGAATTTAGAGGAAGTGAGGGGCTTGTTAAATATTTCGGGATCAATAAGGACTCTGACTATTCACTCAGAAACTCCGTTAAAGTTTTGTATTACAACAGCCAGGATGATTGCGCACTTGCTTTAAAATCAAAACAAGGCGATATTGTATATTTGTACAGAACTGACGACACAAAAAATCTGAATGAACTGTACTCGGATATGATGTCAAAAGCAGCCTCGTACAGCGGCAATAAATGGCTGACTCCGAAAGATGAATTTAAAGCTCCTGTGATTGACTTTAAATCAGAAAGGGAATTCCCTGAAATTTGTAATAAACAAATCAAAAATTCTGATTTTGAAATTTTTAAAGCGGTTGAAACAGTGCAATTCAAAATGGATGAAACCGGAGTAAAACTAAAATCCGAAGCAGGGATGATGGTAGGCGCAACTTCAATAGGGCCGGGTCACGTTATTCTTCCGAGATATTTTTATTTCAACGGCAAATATGTTATTTTCCTGATTGAAAGTGGAAAATCCAAACCGTATTTTGCAATGAAAGTTGAAGATGTTAAAAAACTGCAAAAATAATTGAAAGAAGGTTTTATGAAAATAAGAAATTTTTTGTTTTTGATATTTGTTCTTACAGTAATAGCAAGTATGGCAGCGTATGCATTTAACTGGAAATTTTGGGAGAAAAGAGAAACTCAGGCTGCTGAAAGACCTGTCTCTGCGGAGGCTCAGGTTCCGGAAACTACTGCCGACTTCGAAATTCTCCCTACAATGAACAGTTTATCTGATGCCAAAAACCAAGTGTGGGTTGGAACATTCCAGCTTGTATGGAATGATTCAGTCAATGAATTAGTAAAACATCCCATCGAGTTTGTCGGATATAAATCTGTTATGGCTGAAAATCTGAACAGACAAGACTTTACAACAGAAGATATATCCGAAAATTCATACTATAAAAAATGGGGACTGGCTTCTCCTGAACTAAAGTCCGAAATAGAAGCAGGAATAAAAGAAAAATTTAATGAAACAAGTGATATACTTGATATGTTCGATTGGAATCCCGAACCGGAAAAATATTTTCTGTATGCAATGCTTAAAAAAGATTTTCAGTACATTGCAAGATTTGACAAACTCGAAGATGCGGAATTTAAAGGAAGCGAGGGTCTTGTAAAATATTTCGGCATAGATAAAAATTCTTCCGAGGCTTTAAGGCATACAGTACATGTTCTCTATTATAATAATCCGAATGATTTCGCTCTGACATTGAGATCTAAGCAGGGTGACATCATTTATTTATACAGAACAGACGATAACAAACCTCTAAGCGGTTTATACACAGATATGACGGCTAAAACAGAATCATACAGAGGTTCAAGACGTCTTTCAAAAGAAGATGAATTTAAAGCTCCAAACATTGAGTTCAAATCCGAAAGAGAATTTCCGGAACTTTATAATAAACCCATTAAAAATTCCGGTTTTATAATATCAAAGGCTGTTGAAACAGTTCAATTTAAAATGGACGAAGCCGGTGTTGAATTAAAATCAGAAGCTGCCATGATGCAGGAAAAAGCCATGGTGGCCAATATACACAATACAAAACCAAGGTATTTTTACTTTAACAGCAGGTATATAATTTTCATTCAGGAAGAGGGGAAAACAAAACCTTATTTTGCAATGAAAATTGAAGATGCCAAAAAACTCCAGAAATAAAAAATCCGTCTTTACATATTTTAACTTATTTACACCATGTACTTATGGTTGTATTATGATATTATCATTAGGATTAGTAGGATATGTTTTCCGGAGGGAATGTTGGCTGATAAGTATTATGTAAAAGGCGGAACCCCGTTAAAAGGCGAAGTAGAAATAGGCGGTGCAAAGAACTCTGTTCTTAAATTAATGGCTGCCGCAATTCTTGCTAAGGGTTCGACTAAAATATATAATGTACCGGATTTAACCGACGTCGAGATTATGCTCAGCGTTATTGAAGGTCTTGGTGCAAAAACAAATTATGATAAACACGAAAAATCTATAGTTATTGATGCAACTGATTTAACCAGTATTACCGCAAAATATGAACAGGTTAGCAAGATGAGAGCTTCCTTTATTATTCTGGGAGCACTGATGTCCAGATGTAAAGAAGCCATTGTTGCGTTACCCGGCGGTTGTGCTATAGGCGAAAGAAGAGTTGATTTCCATATTCGCGGTCTTGAAGCTTTGGGTGCAAAAATTAAAATCGAGAACGGTTATGTGCACGCAAAAGCCTCCAAACTTGTAGGAACTGATGTTTATCTTGATATACCGTCAGTCGGGGCAACCGAAAATATCATGCTTGCTGCTATTTTGGCTCAGGGTTCAACCAGAATACAAAATGCGGCACAGGAACCTGAAATTGTTGACTTGGCAAACTTCCTGAACACATTAGGTGCAGACGTTAACGGAGCAGGAACATCCGAAATTGTTATTAACGGAGTAAGACCTGAGGATTTACATCCGATTGAATATACTACAATTCCCGACAGAATTGAAGCCGGAACTTTTATGTCTGCAATTATCGCAACAAGAGGAAAAGGGATTATCAAAAACGTATTTCCGGCACACTTGACGTTCTTCACCGATAAATTGCTGAAAATGGGTGCAAATATTAAACTTATTGAACCCAATGTGCTTGAAGTAAGCTGCAAAAACAGACTTAATTCAATAAATTTTGTAACTCAGCCTTATCCCGGGTTCCCGACAGATTTACAATCAATGGCAATGGTTCTCCTCTCAACTGCGAACGGGGTCGGCATAATTACAGAAAGCCTCTACGAAAACAGATTTATGCAGGTTCCCGAACTTCGCCGCATGGGAGCTGATATTCATCAGGACAGAAACCATGCAATTATTAAAGGGGTAAAAAAATTAACAGGAGCAGGAGTTGCCGCTTCCGACCTCAGAGCAGGCGCTGCACTTGTTGTTGCGGGGTTAATGGCTGAGGGAACTTCCGTAATTGATAACTTACATCATATAGATAGAGGATACGAAAATTTTGAATCTAAGTTAAGATTGTTAGGAGGAAAGATAGAAAGAAGAGATGAAAATTTCGTTTCTCCTGACAAGATAACGGAAGGAATACGTAATGAATCCTACTTATAAACGCTGGTATGACCATGATCCATTATTGTTAGAAGTGATAGAACTCCTGAGAAATTATCAGACAGAGTTGCATGCTCAGGCTGAGATTTTTCTGCACAAAATAGAAGAAAAAGTTTCAAAGGAAACCGTTGATAAGTTTTATGCAATGGTTAAACCTGCCAATGCAAATAACCGCTGGTATGATAAAGACCCTATTATTTCAAGAACAGTAGAAATCCTGCGTATTGTTCCTCCTGAAGCCCAAAAAATTTGTGCTCAGAATTTTATAAGAACATTAAAAGAAATGGGTATCGAATACGAAAGCCCAAACGGTAACGGTTAAATATAACAAAAATACTATATAATAAATAAAAAGTGTATATGAAAATTCATATACACTTTTTGTAATAATACTTTACAAATAATTTATTAAAAGCAATTTTTAAAGAAAAAAAAACTTTATATATGTGTTGGATATTTTTAATCAGGGAAACCGGAAAGGAGAATTATTATGGCATGCAGAGTATACGGATATACACCAATATCGGTACCGGCACAAAATGACACCATTAAGGTTAATAATGACTCAACTGAGCTTTCAACAAAAGAAAATCCTCAGAAAATCAGATTGTTTGAAGATGCAAAACCCCAACTGGATTCTATTACCAAAAATAGGATTGAGGAACTGGAAAAACAAATTCAACTGGAGAAAGAAAAACTGAAAAAACAAATTCAACTGGAGAATGAAAAACTTGAGGGAAAAACACCGGAACAAAGGATTAAACAATACTATCAAAAGAATGATTGAAGATGATATCCGTAGCGCATTTTAAATTGTGCCTATTGCGGATGTAATTTTGTTTAATCAGAGAGTCATACCTCTGCGACTCTGACACCGCTCGCAGTAAACGGTA
>DBXD01000014.1:0-25719 GCA_002309425.1 Cyanobacteria bacterium UBA1221 | reverse complement strand
TTTCACTCAGAGTCATACCTCTGCGAGCGGTGTAAAAAAAAAGCTATACTTTTCGCATAGCTTCACAATAATCTTGGGAGGAGATTTGGGGATAGTTGTACTTGCATGATATGCCGAACATGAAAATCATGTTACATATGTAATTTAAAAATTAATAAAAATTTACAATTTGACTTTTTTATTGTAAAATAATTCTTAAGGAGAGATTATGAAAATTCTTATTATTAACGGCGTAAATATGAATATGCTGGGGATTAGAGAGCCCGACAAATACGGAAGCAAAACACTAAAAGAAATCGAAAAAGAATTGTACTCTTTTTCATTTGAACTCGGTGTTGATATCGAAACCTACCAGAGTAATCTTGAAGGTGAAATCGTTGAAAAAATTCAGTCCGCCCTTAATAATTTTGACGGGATTGTAATAAACCCTGCCGCCTACACACATACAAGCGTGGCTATTCGGGATGCAATCAGCGCCGTTAATATTCCGACTGTTGAAATTCACATGACAAATATTCATTCAAGAGAAGATTTCAGGCAAAAATCGCTCATTGCTCCCGTTTGTATTGCTCAAATCAGCGGGTTTGGGACAGAATCATACAAACTCGGACTTCAAGGTATCGTCACATACCTTAAAAGTCAAGTTTCATAAAAATAAATTTTTACCTGCTTAGTCTAATAATTCTTTCTTAAATGCCGCTGTTAATTTTGCAGCTTCCTCGTATGCATTGGGATTTCCTTCTTTCTTCAACTGTGCATATGCACTGTCAAAAAAAGCATTTGCTTTACTTACAGCTTCCGGATTTGCCATCATTGCACTCATATCTGCTTCTATATTGGCAGTTTTACCGGAAAACTGAACCTGAGAACGTCCAAGCACCGCTTCCGGAGAAAGAGATAAATTATTTGTTCCCGCAACTGAATTTGATGCAGCTGATTTGCTTGCCTCTTCGGCTTCCTGCATCTGGGGAATATTCATTGTGTTGTCAACTGATCGAAAATTCATTTCATTTGGGTTAATTTCTCTCATAGTTGCACCTCTTTCTTTTGTGACCTTCACTCCCAAAGGTTTTATTTTGTACCATCACTTTTTACTCATGTTTTAAAACACCAAAAATATTTTTTTTGCTACTTTGTAAAAAAAAAATTACAAAAGTTAATAAAAATTTTTTATACAAAATTTTATGTTATCATCTATTATATAATACAATGGGAAGTAATGCAAGTTATGAATTTATTAAATCTAATTAATCCAAACGGAGTTAACAAAAAAGAAGTTTTACAGTATTTGCCGGATGCGGTATTTGTTGTCGAAGAAGAAGTCGGAAGAATTTTGTGGGCTAACAAAAAAGCTTCCATGATGTTCGGTGTTGAAGTTGAAGAGTTATGCAACATGAACTTTGATGAAATTGTTGTAAAAGGTATGGAATTAGCCGAACAATCTTCCTACAAAGATGTTTCCGTAATTGGCGGAGCTTCTGTCGGAGAAAAAGAATTTTTTATTGAACTTAGTGCAAACTTGCTTGAAAACCAATACTTTATATCCATAAGAGATGTGACCGAAATGACACACATCCTTGCTCAGGCTGAAAAAACAGGCCGGCTTAACAAAGATAAAAATTTAATGCTTACAAAACTGTCAAGCGAATTTAAATCCCCGATACAATCAATACTCGGATTTTCACAAGCCTTAAATGACGGCTTGGGCGGAGAAATTAACGACAAACAAAGAAAATATGTCCGTATTATAAATAAAAATGCAACGGAATTGTTATATTTCATGGACAAATTCTTTGAATTTGCTCAGGTAGAGTCAAAACTGTACCAAAAACATATGCAGTCTTTTGATATTACGGAATTAATTCAGAGCGTTATTCGTGAAAATGAAGTAACAATTACCACAAAGAAATTAAATATCACAACGAATTTTGAAAACATCGCATCAAAAAATATATACAGCGATGAAAATGCTCTGAAAATCATTTTGCAAAACATAATAGAAATTTCCATAAAACTCACCGAAATAGGAAGTATATCAATAGATTTGTACAATCCGTCACTGAGTGATGTGGAAGATGTCGGGATAACTCCCATTAAAAATGCCACAGAAACGTCTTACATGATGATAAGAATTAGCGACAACGGCATAGGGTTACAGGAAAATGACGTTGACGGCATTTTTGAACCGTACACTCAGTTAGACAAAACTAATAAGAAAAATCTTGTACGCTCAATTTCTTTAGGCAGCGCAAAGGAACTTATAAAAGCCTTAAACGGTGCAATTTGGCTTCAAACGGAAGTCATGAAAGGTACTGTTTTCAGTATGATTATACCTGTAGAAAACGGAGCTGTTCAGCAGGATGAGTAACGTCATTTTAAAAAACGTAAAAAAAATATACGACAAAAAGGTCGTTATTGACGGAATAAATCTTGAAATTAAGGACAAAGAATTTATTGTTCTCGTCGGGGCTTCCGGATGTGGAAAATCAACAATCCTCAGAATGATTGCTGGTCTGGAAGAAATTACTGACGGTGAAATTTTAATCGGAGATAAAAAGGTAAATAATATCCACCCCAAGGACAGGGATATAGCTTTTGTATTCCAAAGTTATGCTCTTTACCCTCATATGACTGTCAGAGAAAATATTGCCTTCGGCTTAAAGATGCGAAAAGTTGACAAGGCAACGATTGAGAAAAAAGTTCAGGAGGCGGCAGAGATTCTTGATTTAACGGAATATCTTGACAGGAAGCCTAAACAGTTATCGGGGGGGCAGCGTCAGCGTGTTGCGTTAGGTCGTGCAATAGTCAGAAATCCCAAAGTTTTTCTTATGGACGAACCGCTGTCAAATTTGGATGCAAAACTTCGTGTTCAAATGCGCTCCGAAATAAAAAAACTTCACGAAAAATTGCAAACGACATTCATTTATGTAACCCACGACCAGACAGAGGCTCTTACTATGGGGGACAGGATTGTTGTTCTTGATAAAGGCGTTATTCAGCAGGTTAATACTCCGGAAGAAATTTATAACAATCCGCAAAACACCTTCGTTGCAGGGTTTGTAGGTTCTCCACAGATGAACTTTATTGAAGGAGAATTTATTGACGAAAAATATAAAGGAATGACTGTCGGAATAAGACCCGAAAAAATGGTCACGGGCGGAGAAATAAAATTAAGCGCAAAAGTTGAAATTACAGAACTTTTGGGCTCAGAAAAAATTGTTTATTTTAATATCGGAAGCAGCAAATGTTCCGCAAAACTTTTGGCTGATGAAAACATCGGAAATGAAATTAACTTGTCAATAAATCCGAGTGACATATATCTGTTTGACAAAGTTTCAGGAAAAAGGATTGCAGAAGTATAAAATTAATTATACTATATCTTCAATTCCTCAATAATTGCCTCAGCTGCTTCTGAGGAAGAAACTTTATCAGACAGCAGTGCTTTTACTTTTGATAAACCTTCTATTTGAGCATTTCTGGCATCTTTGTCATAAAGAAGTTTTTCAATGTTATAAGTAATATTATTTACGCTGACATTCTGCTCTATAATTTCCGGAACAATCATTTTATTCAAAATAATATTAGGCAGAGAAACCATTTTTATACACCTTACGAGTAAATAAATCAGGTAAAACAAAATCGGACCGCGATACGCAATAATCATAGGGGTTTTATAGAGAGCCGCCTCTAATGCAACCGTACCTGATGCAAGAATCAGCGTATCGGAAACACTCAACAATGACTGATTTTCTCCTTTAATAACCTTAAAATCAGTATCTTTAATGTATTTATGATAAACATCATCCGGCAAATTTGGAGCCTGAGAAATACATATCTGGATTTCCGGATGCCTTTTCTTCAGCTCTTTTGCTGATTTTATAAAGATATTTGCAAGGTATTTCAGTTCAAATTTTCTTGAACCCGGAAAAACTGATACCAACTTTTTTGATAAATCCAAACCGTGACGGCTGAAAAATTCCTCTCTGTCTGCCGGTTCGGGGAGCTGCGACACAAGCGGATGCCCGCAATAATGTGTTTTTATTCCGTAACTTTCGTACATCTCTTTTTCAAACGGGAATATACACAGGACTTTATCAATATTTTTCTTTATGGTATTTATTCGCCATTTACGGCTTGCCCACACCTGCGGCGGAATATAATATAAAACTTTTATACCTGAATTACGCAAAAACTTTGACACACTGAGATTAAATGCTCCATAATCCGTCATCAAGACCAAATCTGGCTTATATTCGTTCAAAATATAATTAACAACACGTTTACCAAGCAAAAAGTGATTGAAAATTATAGCAGGGGAAATTCCGACTGCTCCCATTTTTTTCTGGTCAGAAAACAGTTTTACACCTGCCGCTTTAAGATTTTCACCGCCAATACCCTCTATTTCAATATCAGAATACTTTTCTTTTAAGGCTCTTACAACGCAGCCTGCATGTATATCTCCTGAGTATTCGCCTGTAATAATAAAAATCTTTTTGCTCATACTATACTGCCATAATTACAATGTCATGCTCATCGGCATATTCTATGACTTCCGCCTGATTTACAATAATTGTTTCATTTGCTTCAACTGCAATAACTGCAGCATTATGTCTGTTCATAGTTTTTAAGGTTTTAAGTCCTATCGCAGGGATATCAAAACGTTTGTCCTGTTTAGGTTTTGCAACTTTTACAACAACGGCACCTTTTTTGGCCAACTTTGAACCTCTTTTTATACAGACATCAGTACCCTCAATAGCTTCAACTGCCATAGCCATTTTGTCTTTTATTACAACAGACTGCCCGACATCAACTTTACCCATTTCTTTCGCAAGCCAAAATCCGTAGTTTACGTCTTCCATCTGTTCTTTTGTCGGTTTATGTTTACCAAGGACTCCCGCCGGAATCATAAGATTTTTGATAAATATAGTTTGGTCAAGAACCGTTACTCCGTTTTTTTCAAACTCATCTACAATCATAAGCATGACTTCATCGTCATTAAGTCTTTTCATATTTTTCAGAATCTCGATAGCACGGGAATCAAACTTATGAATTTTTAACAGCACTCTTTTATGAACTTTTCCCAAAAAAGTAATCTGTTTTATTTCTTCATCCTTAATTATTTTTTCTATTTTGTTAATTTCCCCGGGGTGGCAGGAATATACCTTTGAACAATATTTTTTTAATTTTGATACGTTATCTTTCGCCAAAGAAATACAAACGACATCAAAGCCGTTTTCTTTTGCATATTGAGCCATTTTTACCGGTAAAGTTCCGTCACCTGCTATTAATCCCTGTTTATGTTCCAAATTTATAGACACTTTTTCATTCCTCTTTTAAAAATTTTTCCTTAAATCTAAGATTTCCTGTACTTGTTTTTTATTTAATATTTTAGCACCACCAAGAATTTTTGTGTTAATAACTACCTGCGCATAAGATTCCGCAAGCGTTAATTTTAAAAATGCATCATGAATGGTTTTATCTCCGACAATAACTCCATGATTAGCCATTAATACGGCATTATAGTCTTTAAAATATTTTGAAGTTTTTTCAACCAAATCCGTAGAGGAGGGCAATCCGTACTCCGCAAGAGGGATTTGCCCGAAATAAAACACATTTTCAGCCATAATGGGCTCATCCAGAGGCTTCCCGGCAGAAGCAAACGAACTTAAATACGGGCTGTGCATATGAATTATATAATTAACATCAGGTCGCATCTTATAAAATTCGCAGTGCAAAAGTTTTTCGCTCGAAGGTTTTTTTGTTCCGTCAATAACATTGCCGTTATAATCAATTATTGCAAAATCATCTTCCGTCAAATACCCGTTTGCGGAACCGGATGATGTTATTATTATCTTATCCTCATATCTTGCCGACATATTTCCCGAAACACCGGGCGTAAGATTTTTCGCTTCTGCAAGCTTTCCGTAATATATTATTTGTTTTTTTATATCATCAATGTTTGTCATCATAACTGCTCTCTGTCAGGGTCTTCAATATTAATTACCTGCGCGTGAGTACGTCTGATTTTCTCTGTTCCGGAAGCAGTATCAAAACTAATCGGCTCAACTTTTTCCGAATTATCCCTACCAAGTTTTTCAGGATTTTTAATTACCATCTTTTTATAATCAACACGTGTACCCTTTAAATCAAGTGCAGTAGAGAACAATAAATAAGACCTCTCACGCACAAAGTCATATCCAAGCGTAAATTTCAAATCATCAGGTCCCATAGAAAAATAAAAACCGTTTTCCTGGAATTTCTTATGGTTAGGAGCATCGTTTGACAGGGCAGAAGATGCCATCCAGGTGACAGTAAAATATTTATGAAGTCGCAAAGATTCTCTTAAATAAACATTAGAACGACCATAACGATATATATCAAGTTTCGGAACTGGAGTATGATCATCTTTTCCCGATACAAAATATCCTACATCCTGAACCCACCTTTTAATCTGAGTATGCAACCCAGGACCGGTTCTTGCTATAAACTGTGTATCTCCGGTACCGTAAACAGCGGCACTACCCTGAAGTTTCCACGCCAAACTAACATTGATATTCTTTTTCTTGTTTCGGTAACTGAATAAATTTTGTGAAAGTTCGGCCATATATTTTAATCTGCCGGTACCCGTTGTACTGTTCCCAAGTTTTTCACCTTTTCTGTTATAATTTGCATCCTGCACATAACCGCCGGAAAGCCTTTGTCTGTACCTTGCATGCCTGCCTTCACCCAATGTGTTCGGGATAAGGGTAGAATCCTGATATACAGCTTCCATACGATACTTCGACATACCGCTTCCCAAGAACCAGTCAGGAAGATATGAATTTATACCGTATTGCAGGAAGAGTTTGTCATCCAAATCCTGACGGCCTCTCAACGTAAATATATCTTTTGCTGAGCCATAAAACATTTCGGTATAATTTGTACCGCTTCTGTATTTTAAAGCTGCACCCAAACCCCATTTGTCTTTGTAATTGATAAACGGTATTAACTTCATTGATGCACCGTTCGGGGTATCAAATACAAAACCGGGTCCAAAGAACATACCCACACGGGGTATAGTACCAAATTCCGGATTATTTGCCTCAAAGTATTCGTGGCCTTTGTTCGTATGGGCAGAGAATGAACCTATACGTGTAATATGGTTATCTTTAAAATATATATCAGCATCTTTTACATTAACAACATCGTGATTCTTTTTAGCTGTAACATAAATTTCTTTTGCCTTAATTTTTATATCCAATCCGCCGTCAGATATACTTGAACGGTCTTCTTCTGGTATTTGGAAGTTTGCCATTCTTCTGCCTATCATATTGGATTTTAAATTAAGAATATGATGCTGTTCTCCGACAAGCGACCCATCATGAAATTCTATTGTATCCTCATCCGCAATAACCTCTTTTGCGTTAATGGTCATATTCATTTTTTCGGTTCGCATATTCGTAAGAATTGAGGACTCATCGTTCATATTTATCATGACATAATCCCCGTATATCGGAGAACCGTCTTTTGTAATTTCAACATTGCCAAAGGCTCTGATAATGTTACCTTCTGTATTGTATGTTAATCTGTCAGCCTTTATAGTCACCTTTTGCGGAGGAAATATCATCACGGGATTACCCGTTGCTTCAATTTCAGAGGTTTCGTCATCATAATTTAATTTGTCGCAATCCAAAATCATGTCTTTTTCTGCGACAACCTCTTTAACTCCGCCGGAAAGTGCAGGAGTAACGGTATCACTTTCCAAAGCAGCTCCGTCTTTTTTATCGGCAGCCTCTTTCTCCTGAGTATCTTTCACTTTATTTTTGCGTTTAAAGAATCCTTTAAATTTGTCTAACGCTGAAATTTTGACTTCCTGACCGGATTCATCTTTATACGTTTTATTCAGGGATCTTTCCGTCAGGGATTTTACTTCTTCATCATCCAGCACATCCTCATAAGAACCCAATTCTTTTTTTAACTGTTCCTCTTGCCTGCGCTGTTCTTCCAGGTATGCCTGCTCCTCTTTTAAATCATGTTCATGCGCTTTAATTTTAAAATAATTTTGCACTTTTATACGGCATTTTTTAAATACAGGCATAGATTTTAATTTCCTTGGGCCTACACTGCCGCCGGAAACGGAGGCATAGTCCGCAAACATGTCTGACCTTCCGGTGGCATTGCGGATATTATCAGTTTTTTCCTGTCCGATAGCACCACGCTGAATAAATTCTTCTTCCATCACTTCCAAAGAATCCGAACCAAAAAGATCTTCTTCTGTCGGTGCGGCATACACCTGAGCTCCAAATAAAATTACTGCTGTTAGATATATATATACTATTTTTTTCACTCTGTATTCCTTATTTTTATATGTAGTTCATAGGATTATTCGGTTTACCGTTTATACGAACCTCAAAATGACAATGAGGCCCAGTACTGTAACCTGTTGTCCCCTCCAAACCTATTACCTGACCTTTGACAACATCTTGTCCGTTACTTACTTTTATAGACGACATATGCGCATATAGTGTAGTTGTGGGCTTCCCGCCAATAACGCCATGGTCAATAATAACGACTTTCCCGTATCCGCCGTACCAGCCGGTATAAATAACTTTACCGGAATTTGAAGCCTTAATGCTTCCGTAATTTGGCCCTGCTATATCAACACCCGAATGGAATGAACGGCTCTTAAATATAGGATGAGTTCGCCAGCCAAAAGGTGAAGTTATCTTTCCTCCGATTGGTCTGACAAAACCGGCAGATGCACTCTTTACGGTAGAATTACTGTATGCACTAAGCATTGATTGCAAACTTGCTGACTGACGAGCCAATTCCCTTTCGGATCTTTCATATGCCGCTCTGTCATTTTTCAGCTTGTTAATCATATTCTGATTTTGAGCAATTTCTTTTTGTATTGAACGCTTCTGGGAATTTATTTCATTTATTGATTCAGCCAGATAGCGCTTTTGAGCTGCAATATCATTTTTTATCTTTTCAAGTTTTGCTGTTCTCTCTTTCAGTGCCATCATCTGCTTGTAGTCATTTTTTATTATTATCTGTTCAAAATAAACCGTATCAAGCATAGAATTTAAATCCTTTGCTTTAAACAGTAAATCGAACATTCCGACACGCTGCATTTTAAAAACGTGTCTTATTCTGCTTTTTATAGCTGCATCAGTCGCATTAAATTCAGCAGATGCAATCTCAAACTTTTTCTCCATATCCGCTAATTTAGCGCTGATTGAACTGTACCTGTTTTCTGATTGTGAAAGATTGCTTTTTGCGGTTTCCAGTCTTTGCTGATTTCGTACGAGTTTACTTTTTTCCTGCTGTTCTTTGACTTTCAGCGTTTTAATTTTCTGCCTTGTTGTCTGCATTTTTGATTCATTGGTTTGAAGTTTTTGTTTGATGGTGGCATTGTTTGATGCCGGAGCAGCACAAGACAACTGCGGAGAAACCGTTAAAAATATCCCCGCTAAAAGTAAATATAGGCAAATATATTTTATAAATTTTTTAGAGTTCACAATATCCTCTTATTTAACAAAAAGCGCAAGCATCATAAGACCAACCGTCCACGCAATGAACGTTACTGCTATGATTGCAACTATTGCTCTCTGGTGTTTTCTGAAAAATTCCATAATTTCCCCTTGTATTTACCTTAATATCTTACAATAAAAATACTTTAAAGTCCAAATATTTACAACTTAATTTGCAAAATATTAAAATATAATGTAATATAGCGATATGGCAATATCGTTTATAAGGGAAAATACAGATACAAAGAACCTTAACAAAATTGAAGAGAGTGAAATAAATCCTATACTTGCTGAAAACAATAAAAAACAGCTGGAAAAGATTTTTGAATTTTACCAAGGAAATAAACCCCTGCTGCTTGTCAGCGGGTTTATGGGAACGGGGAAAACTCAGGTCGTTAATCATTCTTTCAATTTTTTAAATGAGAACGCAATAGTTCTCAGGTATAACTGTTTTGAAACAACTATACTCGATGATATTTTCCTGTCATTTTTTGAAGATTTTAAAGAACTTACCGCTCAGGGTAAAATTACCGAACCAAAATTGAAATCGGAAAATTTTGCACAAAAGATTTCTTCTTATTTCAACACTATTTCACAACCTATAGTTATAGTAATAAACTCTTTTGAAAGTATCTTAAAAACAAACAAACAAGAAATTTTAGACTTTTTATTCCATATAAACCAGAAACCAAATATAAAAACTATTATAATCACAAGAACCGTAAACTACGAAGATTTTACCGGTAAAACAGATTTTGACAAAGTTATTATTCAGGCATTAGAAAAAAATCTTTTTGAAAAATATCTCCGTTCGGTAGGCATCAAAACCATAGGTCCGATATCCGATGAACTGTACAAACATTCAAGAGGATATTTCCTGTACACGGAACTAACCGCAAAAATTATTAACACACACAAACTTGCCTTAATAGATTTTATAGAGGGATATACAAAGAGTTTTCTTACATACAACGATTTTATCCTGAGAGAAGCACTTGCTCTGGTTGATCCTACAAGCGGGCATCTGTTCAGACTTTTGACGGTAATGCGGCATCCTGTAAGTACGAACCTTTTGGAAACAATAAATTTATATGATGAAGAAAAAATAAATTATTTTGTGGATAATTTGTTGTTATGCCGTGAAAAAAATATGATATATTTACAGGATTATTATAAAGAAATTTCTCAAAATTCTATTCCTGAAAATGTTTCTATAAAATTACACCATTCATGTATAGATTTGTATTCAACCCAGCTTCCCCTGAAACCGTTTGAGAGAGATTTACTGATTTCACGACAGACGATGCGCTCGGAAATTGAATACCATACTTTATTTATACCCAAAAAACCGCAGCAGGTTAAACCTATGGAAACAATGCGTGTAGAAGCCATCGGATATTCTGCAGATACAAAAGCAAATTACGAAACTATTCCAAAAGGTGAAACCTCCACACCCCAGCCGGATATTAAGGTTGAAAAACCGGAATCAAAAGAGGAAAAACTCAGAAAAATATCATTTATATTTGAAACAGAAACCGAAGAAAAACAAATAATGGAAGACATTGCAAGTTCCATAAACAGCTATATTGACTATTCAAACAAAGTTTTGACGGCAGAAGAATCAAGATTACCGTTTATGGAATTAATTAATGCCGCAAACAGAGAAGAAAAATCTTATAATCATAAGAAAGCTCTGGCTTTTTACCAGCTGGCACTGACAATGAAAGATGATGAGAATTACGCATTGGTCGTATCAAGAATCTATACAAAAATCGCCAGATGCTATGAGAATTTATCGGATTGGTTTAACGCTCTGAAGTACTACGATATGGCTCTTGAATATTTCGTAAATGCGGGAGATGTCGATAAACTTAATGAAATGCGTTATTTTATAGCCAATGTATTTTATAACACATATAAACACGGTAAGGCCGAGCAAATTCTGAATGAAATTCTTAAACCGGAAAGCAATGCATCAGGCGACTTGAAAATTAAAACATATATGTTGTTAGCTCTGATAAAAACAGACAACCTTCAGGCTTCTTATGAAATTTATAAAAAAGCTTTTGCTCTGATTGAGGCAACAACAAGCAAAAAAATACTTGCCGAATTGTATTATAAATTTGCAACAATATGCGATGACCTGGATGAAATTGAAAATGCCGTAAAACTGTATAAACATTGTATTGATATCAGCAGCGACAACCCGAATTTAGCCTCAGCAATGCTTAATCTTGCCACAATTTTTGAAGACACAGGCAAAGACGATTTGGCAGTAAGGTATTATAAAGAAAGTATTGCAACAGATGAAGAAAATAAAAATTTGTCGGGAATATATGAGGCATCCCTCAGATTAGCAAAAATGTTAAAAAGAAAAAATCCCGACGAGGCAATTAATTACTTCAAAAAAACCATTACAACCGCAAGAGAAATTAATGAGCCGTATTATACAGTTAATTCAAATCTTGAATTCGGTGATTTTTATGCTGACAGAAAGGATTTTTCAAAAGCCCTGAAAGCCTATATCATAGCTTCAACAAAAATCAAAGATAAAACTTCAGAACAGTACAAAATTAAAATAGAACAAAGAATAAAAGATTTAAAAATCCGCCTGGGCGAAGAAGAATTTAAAAAACTTGAAAATGAGATTATTAAAAATGGATAAAAAATTATTCGAAGAATATATGGGAATTTTTCTTGAGCAAAATTCAAAAATCAATCTCATTTCTAAAAATGATGAACAGTTTTTATGGGAAAAACACATATTTGACAGCCTGGCAATAGAAAAATTTTTTGATAAATATGATATTAAAGATTTAGCCGGGAAACAGTTACTGGATATAGGTACCGGCGGTGGGTTTCCGTCTGTCCCCATTGCCATAAAGTATCCTGAGCTGAAAGTTACCGCACTGGACAGTATTCATAAAAAAATCAATGCAATAATTGAGATGAAAACGTTATTAAACCTTAAAAATTTAGAAACCGTTTGTGACCGTGCGGAAAAGATAAAAGACAAAAAATTTGATTACATTACACTGAGAGCAGTAACCTCATTAAAAAAACTCCTCCCTATCGCCGTTCCTTTACTGAAAAAAAACGGATTTTTGATTGCTTACAAATCAGTTAAAGTAAATGAAGAAATTGATGAAGCCAAATTTGAAATTGAAAAATATTCCGTAAAAATAACAGACATTATTCCGTATGATCTGCCATTAAAAGAAAATTTTACAAGAAATTTAGTTATTATTCAAAAATAACAATTTTTTATGAACAGCCTGTATATCCGCAGTTTCTGCAAATAAAGCAACCCTCTGCCATTTCAATAGTATTTCCGCACTCAGGACATGTAACAGTTTTTATTTCTCCGGATGGATTATAATCTTCCGCCTCCTGCTTTGGGGTATCAATGTTCATCGGTTGAAATTGGCGGGAATTATTTCTGTATACGGTTATACCTTTTAGATTTTTTTCGTATGCAAGCATATACACATCTTTTATATCCTGTTTTGTGGCAAATTCTTCAAAATTAACCGTTTTAGAAACGGCATTATCGGTATGAAGCTGAAAAGCAGCCTGCATCATTACATGCCAGTACGGAGGAATATCATGAGCCGTAACAAAAATTTTCTTTATATCCTCCGGAACCCAATCGATATGTCTTACCGAACCGTTTTTAGATACAAGGTTTATTAAATCATCACTGTATAAACCTCTCTTTTCCAGACAATCCTTAAAAACAGAATTAACTTCCGACATTTGAGTACCGTCAAGAATAAGTCTGGTAAATACCAACCCAAACAAAGGTTCAATTCCGCCCGAAGCATTTGCTATCATCGAAATAGTACCTGTAGGTGCTATACAGGTTGTTGTCGCATTTCTGATACCATATCGGCTGATTTTTTCACCTAATTCTTTCCAGTGGCTTTCTTGTATTATTCCGGCAGATTTTCCGGCAAATTTATTTAGTAAATAGTCGGGAGAATCATACAGACTTCCGCTGAAATTATTAAATCGGCCTCTTTCTTTTGCAAGTTCAACTGATTCATATTTCGAAGCATAATCAATAAATTCCATTACCTGAGCCCCGAGTTTTATCCCCTCCTCAGAGGCATAAGAAATTCCCATCTTCATAAGCAAATCGGATAATCCCATTACACCGAGTCCGATTTTTCTGTTATTCATAACCGTTTGTTTTATTTGCGGAAGCGGAAAATTATTTATTTCGATAACATCATCAAGGAATCTCACGGCAGCACGCACAACGTCAGCAAGCCTTTCCCAATTTACTTTCATTCCTTCCTGCGTTTCATCTGCCATAAGTCCCAAATTTATCGAGCCTAAATTACAGGCTTCATACGGCAGCAAAGGTACTTCACCGCACGGGTTTGTCGCTTCAATTTTTCCTGTCAGCGGTGTAGGATTATCAAGGTTTACTCTGTCTATAAATATTATCCCGGGTTCTCCGTTTTTCCATGCATTATCCGAAATAGTATCAAAAACTTCACGGGCATTAAGTTTGGCATAAATCTCATTATTTTGAGGATTAATTAAGTCATAATCCGTTCCGCTTTTAACAGCTTCCATAAATTTATCGGTAACGGCAACAGAAATATTAAAATTATTCAGTTTGTTATTGTCTTTTTTACAGCATATAAAATCAAGAATATCAGGATGATCAACACGCAAAATTCCCATGTTGGCTCCGCGTCTTGTCCCGCCTTGTTTTACCGCTTCCGTTGCAGCATTATACACTTCCATAAAAGATATCGGCCCTGATGAAACCCCCATAGTGGATTTTACAACACTGTTTTTCGGTCTTAATCGTGAAAAAGAAAACCCTGTGCCCCCTCCGGATTTATGAATTAATGCCGTATATTTAAGTGTTTCAAAAATACCTTCAAGCGAATCTTCCACCGGCAGGACAAAACAAGCTGACAATTGCCCTAACTCCTTACCTGCATTCATCAGAGTAGGCGAATTTGGCAAAAAATATCTTTTTGCCATTATTTCATAAAATTTTCTGCAACAGGTTTCTGTTTCATCAGGAGTTTTTCCAAAACAGGTTTCTGCTGATGCGACAGCTTTTGCTACACGAAAAAACATTCCGGATGGCGTTTCTATACATTTACCATTAATATCTTTCTTTAAATATCTTTTTTCCAAAACTCTGATTGCATTATCCGTTAATCCAAGATAATCCTCTGCCGAAAAATCCATATAAACATCCTCATATAAAATAATAAAATGATTTTACACCATAATATAATACAATGACAAGCCTGTAAAAATTTTTATTTACAGAAAGACAGACAATATTAAAATCTTGTACAAAATAAAAACATAATTTATAATATTGTTGTGGTAAATATTTTATTGGAGGTTTTAATGCGGAATAACAAAAATAACTGTAGAAAAGGTTATACTTTGGCCGAGGTCCTCATTGTTCTCGGTATAATCGGGATTGTTGCCGCCTTTATGATTCCCTCCGTAATGACCGGAGTACCGAGCAAATATGAATCTTTACAGAAGAAGGCCGCATACATGCTTGAAAATACTATTTCCGGCATTGTAAACAATGAAGTGTACTACGAAAGAAAAGATATTATAAATCCAGAAACTCATGAAGTAACTCACCTCCACGGATTAACCAATACTTATCCGGTTCTCGTGGACGGTGTTATGTACGGAAGCACAGATTTCAACCGTCCTGAAGCAAAACGCAAATTTTGCGAAATTTTTGCAAGTAAATTCCAACTAAAAGACGGTACCCTTATTAACTGCAATGACAATGCGGATTTTGTGACAAATGCTTCACAGATGGGTACTGTATATCCGACATTTACATCGGCAGAGGGCATCCAGTGGATAATTCCGGTTAGCAATTTTAATGAAAACGAAAACAAACCTAATAACAGATTAATTTTATACAAAACATCAGTCGATTATAAATCAGGACCCAACTGTGCATACGTCAGCCGGAATTATTATAACGCTTACATCAAAAATTATAAACCGAGCGGTTCATCCTATCCGTACATTAAGACTAATAAACAAGACTGTCCAAGACCCGATATATTTGTTTACGGAATTACTCCGGGAGGCAAGTTGTACAAGGAAGAGGCTACCTCTGATGATGTTCCGGAACGCAACGGCGCTGTTACCCCGCAATGAGAGATTATTCTTTGTTATGTGGCTGTTCATAACCCGGCAAAATGTTTATTTTTATAAATATAATCAGGCTCATGTATTGAAGAATATGAAAACATGATGTATAATGGATATATATGGTTTAATCAAGCAATAAAATTGCGAGGTATGAAATGGATAAATTTAAAGAAACATTTAAAAACGGTTATACTCTTGCCGAAGTATTGATTGTACTTGGCATTATCGGAATTGTTGCCGCTTTTATGATTCCTTCTGTAATGACTGGTGTTCCGAGCAGATATGAATCCTTACAGAAAAAAACTGCATATATGCTGGAATCTACTATTTCGGATATTGTAAACAATGAAGTATACTATGAAAGAATGGACCATATTTACAAAGATGAAAATGATCATAACGTAGTAACATATACTCACGGATTGGCAAATACTTATCCGGTAAATATTGACGGACATGTGTACGGCAGTTATGACAACAAAATAGCAGCACAACAAAAATTTTGTCAGATTTTCGCCAGTAAATTTCAATTAAAGGAGGGTACTTCCGTTAATTGTAGTAGCATCGCTAATTTCGTGGTGAGTAGAGATGGTAATAACCCAATTCTTGATAAAACGGATAAAGAATTACACAAGAAAATTGTAGCAGAAACTAATACACCTACATTTACTTCGGCAGAAGGTATCCAGTGGATACTTCCGGTTGGCCTTTTTACGAAAAATACGGTAATTATGTATAAAACGTCTGCCGATTATAAATCCGGCCCTAATTGTGCATATGTCAGCAAAAAATACTTTGATAATTATGTAAAACCGGCTTTGCCCGGCGGAATAGACACGAACTACATTAAAACAAAAAAGGAAGAATGCGACAGACCGGACATCTTCGTTTATGTTCTTACCCCAGGCGGGAAGTTAATCAAGGAAGAAGCTACTTCGGATGAAGTTGCGGAACGTAACAGTTATAAAAGACCGAGCGATAATCAAAATGTTAAAGAAAAGCCGTCTACGCCAAAACCGTTAGATCCCATAACCCCAAAACCGGTAAACCCAACACCGCTTATACCAAAAAGCTAAATGTAATTATAATATAAATTTCGTTAAGACTCTGTATTAGGACTGGCAGGTTTTGTATGTTTGGTATATAATTCTCATGAGGTACCAAATTGAAACATTCAAAACTAACAGCCCTAATATTTTTAGCACTGATTCTGGGAATTATAACAGGACACTTCGCTCCTGATATTGCCGTCAGAATGCACTTCTTAGCTGCAATATTTTTAAGAATGGTGAAAATGATAATTGCGCCATTACTATTTTCAACTCTGGTTGTGGGAATTGCGGGTCATGGCAGTGCTAAAAGCCTCGGAAAAATCGGTATAAAAACCATAGTATATTTTGAGATTGTAACCACCCTTGCCCTGTTTATCGGACTCGGTTTTGCTAATTTGTTCAGACCCGGAGTAGGTTTTGTTGTCGGGAATTCAGAATATGCAATAAAAATGCAGACGGAAAGTATTATTGCCGCAAGCCAAACTCACACTTCGATAGGAGAAATGATTACAAATATAGTTCCGACAAGTATCTTTGATGCAATGGCTCAGGGAAATTTGCTGCAAATTGTAGTTTTTGCCATATTCTTTTCAATGGCTCTGTGTGCCTGTAAAGACAAAGCAAAACCCGTTTTGGATATATTAGACTCTGTATCTAAAATAATGTTCAAATTTACGGAGTATGTAATGTACTTTGCTCCGGTTGGTATATTTGGGGCAATTGCAACTACCGTTGGCGCAAGCGGATTATCAATTCTCAAAAATTACTTCAAGGTTATAGGCGCACTATATGTTGCTTTTGCTGTTTTTGCAATATTAGTTTTGGTTATTGTATGCAAAATAGTTAAAATTTCTTTCAGAAGTTTGATAAGAGCCATACAGGAGCCGGCTTTTTTGGCATTTACAACTGCAAGCTCGGAAGCCGCATTTCCTAAAGCAATGGATATTATGGAAAGATTTGGGGTACCCAAAAATATAGTAGGTTTTGTAATGCCGACAGGATATACCTTTAATCTTGACGGAAGCACACTATATCTTGCAATGGCTGTAATATTTTCTTCACAGCTTGTCGGAATAAATCTGGATATAAGCCAGCAACTATTTATCATGCTTGCACTGATGCTCACGAGTAAGGGAGTTGCAGGTGTTCCGAGAGCTTCGCTTATCGTACTTGCAGGAACACTGGCTAGTTTCAATATTCCGGTTGTCGGGGTTGCAATACTTTTGGGTATTGACCAAATCCTTGATATGGGACGAACCACCGTAAATCTTATAGGAAACTGTGTAGCAACAGTTGTTATTGCAAGATGGGAAAATGTTTTTGATTATAATAAAATGCAAGACTTTGTTCGCCTGGACAAGGAAGAAAGTTTGGGAACAGAGATTGGAAATTTTGCAAAAATTTATAAAAACAAAAAACAGGAAAAAGTTTTAGTTACGGAAGATATAAAAGAAGGATAAAAAAATGACAAACGATTTAAAAACAGAGTACAAAGACACTTTAAATTTACCTCAAACTACTTTGGCAATGAGGGCTAATGCAACTGTAAGGGAACTTGAAATACAAAAATTCTGGGAAGAAAATAATATTTATGACAAGATTCTTGCAAACAGAGATAAAACAAATTCGTTTATTTTACACGACGGCCCGCCATACCTTAGTTCAGGCAAAATCCACGTTGGAACAGCATTAAATAAAATTCTTAAAGATATCCTTCTGAAATATAAAGCTCAGGCAGGTTTTTATACTCCGTTTGTTCCGGGGTATGACGGACATGGCTTGCCTATTGAAAATGCGGTTGTAAAAAATATTAAAGGAGGAAGAGCCGCTTTAACTCCTGCAGAATTAAGAGAAAAATGCAGAGAATATGCGCATAACAGCCTTATCGGGCAGGAGGGTGAATTTAAGCGACTCGGCGTACTGGGCGACTGGACTCATCCTTATTTAACAATTGCACCTGAATACGAAGCCGAACAGGTCAGAGTATTCGGTGAAATGTATAAAAAAGGATACATTGAAAAAGGTTTAAAACCGGTATATTGGTGCGCATCATGTGAAACCGCACTGGCAGAAGCCGAAGTTGAATATGCGGATATTTCTTCAAAATCAATTTATGTCCGTTTCGAATTTGATGAAAAATCAACCGAAAAAATTAATTCGAATATACTGAAAGGTAACACTAAACCTGTATATGCAATTATTTGGACAACAACTCCATGGACAATTCCGTCTAATGTTGCTATATCTATGCACCCCAGATTCGAATATACTTTCTTTGAGTATAAAGGGGATATTTATGTAGCCGCACAGGATTTGCTGGGCGACTTCTTAGAAGATACCGGCATTGAGGAAAGTGAAATAAAAGTTGTAGGTTCGTGCATAGGCCAGGATTTGGAGTTAATGGAAGTTAAGCATCCGCTGATTGACAGAAAATCAAAGATAATTTTAGGAGAACATGTAACTCTTGATGCAGGTACGGGTTTAGTTCACACGGCTCCCGGACACGGTTTGGAGGACTATGAAGTCGGATGCAAATATAATATCGAAGTTCTTTCACCTCTGGACAGTAAAGGATGCTGGACAGAAGAAGGTAGAATACCTGAACTTGTAGGTGTTCCTTATTATAAAGGCAATGATATGGTTATAGATATGCTTGAGGATAAAAAAGCTCTTGTATATCAGAACGAAATCAGCCACAGTTATCCGCANNGAACTTGTTGGTGTTCCTTATTATAAAGGTAATTCAATAGTAATTGATATGCTGATTTCAAAAGGTGCTTTAGTTCACCAAAATGAAATCAGCCACAGTTATCCGCATTGCTGGAGATGCAAACACCCTGTAATATACAGAGCAACACCTCAGTGGTTTGTAAAAGTGGACAAATTCAGAGAACAAGCCTTAGAAGCAATCAAAGGCGTAAAATGGATTCCGGCAAGCGGAGAAAGCCGTATCGGAAATATGGTCGCAGGCCGCACAGACTGGTGTATTTCCCGTCAGCGTGCATGGGGTGTGCCTATCCCTATATTCTACTGCGAAGACTGCGGAGAAGTTATCTGTTCCGACGAAACTATCGAAAATGTTGCACACATATTTGAAAAAGAAAGCTCCGATGCCTGGGTAAAACATTCGGCAGAAGAACTTCTCCCGCAAGGATTCAAATGTCCGAAATGTGGGAAAACACACTTCAAAAAAGAAAGTGATATTATGGATGTCTGGTTTGATTCCGGTATTTCCTGGCGTGCGGTTGTAGAAAAAAGAGCAGATGAATTAAACCATACACCGGTTGATATGTACCTTGAAGGTTCCGACCAGCACAGAGGCTGGTTCCAGTCCTCTCTATTGACCGCAATTGCAACTCAGGGCAAATCTCCGTACAAACAGGTTCTTACTCACGGGTTTGTATTCGGGGAAGACGGCAGAAAAATGTCAAAATCTTTGGGTAATTATATAAGACCCGATGATATTATCAAAAATTACGGAGCAGATATTCTGAGACTCTGGGCAGCATCTGTTGATTACAGAAATGATACCAAAATCGGTGATAATATCATTAAACAGCTAACAGAAATCTTTAAGAAAACCAGAAATACCGCAAGATTTTTACTGGGTAATCTGTTTGATTTTGACCCGAAACAGGATTATGTAAAATATGAAGATTTAAAAGCAATAGATAAGTTTGCTTTACACAAACTCAACCAATTAATTGAAACAGTAACAGTTGCTTTTGAGAATTATGAATTTTACAAGTACTTCCAGAACCTGCAAAACTTTGCCGCAGTTGATTTGAGTTCATTCTATCTTGATATTGTAAAAGACAGACTATATACGGCAGGCAAGAAATCGCTTTCTCGCCGTGCATGCCAGACTGTTTTGTATGAAACATTACAAACGTTAGTCAGAGTTCTTGTCCCTGTAATGCCGCATCAGGCGGAAGATATCTGGATGAGTATTCCCGAATGTCAAAAGGAAGTTGAAAGCGCCTTGCTGACTGACTGGGTTAAACCTCATTCCGAATGGAACAACGAAAAACTTGAAGAAGATTTTTCAAAAATACTGAAAGCAAGAGAAGTTGTTTCACGTGCAATAGAACCACTGAGAGCAGAAAAACAGGTCGGAAGTTCTCTGGAAGTTTCTGTTTACGTCAGCGTAGGCGATAATACCGTATTAAAGAGTAATGAAAAAGACCTTGCGGATATATTTATTGTTTCACAGGCATACGTTACTGATGAAAAACCGTCAAATGTACTAAATGAATACAAAGAAGACGACTATACGGTATGGGTTCAAAAAGCGGAAGGCGAAAAATGCTCACGCTGCTGGAAATATCGTCCGCTCAACTCTGACGGTATTTGTGAAGATTGCGTTGACGCAATTAAATAAAGTATATTTTTAATAATTTAATAATACAATTATGGGCAGATTTATTTCTGCCCATTTATTTTTTTATTGTAAAATTTTATAACTTTTTACTAAAAAAATAGCAAAAAATTATTTTCTCAGGTGTTATAATACTTGGTGTAGTATTTAAAGGGAAAATATATGACAGTCAGTTCGGTTAGTAATGTTAATTTTAACGGCACAGCATACAGTAAAAACGGAAACGAATATAAAAAAACATATATTGGCAGGATTGTGGGAACAGGAGCAGGTCTTGGACTGGCAATCGCAACCCTTAGAGCTAAAAACGGTGCGGGCAAAATTGTTAAATTTGTCGAAAAATATAAAGCTCCCATTAAAAACGCAATAGAAAATCTTACCAAAGATAATCCTGCAATGAAAGAAAGCATACAAAAATTTGTAACTAAAGGCAAAAACATTTTAGGTTCTCCGGTATTTAGAAAAGCAGTAAAATATGCAACCCCGATAGTTGCGGCCTGGCTGCTTGCCGGAACATACATTAAAGGGGCAATTGTTGACAGGGTTATTAACGCAAAACGCGCAAATAAAGCTGACCAACTTGCCGAAGTTTAGCTTTTGAACCATTGATTTATTATTTTGTTTGTGTTGTAATCTTCTTACAGCAAATATTTTTGCGAGTCCAAAAAGAAAGAAGACAATTTCAAATTGCCTAAAAGTGTTAAACTAGCCAAATTTGCAGGTTTTTGCTACGGAGTAAAAAGAGCCGTCGAAACCGCAAAAAAATTAAAAGCCGAAAACCCTGACAAAAACGTTTTCGTGCTTGGTGAGCTTATTCATAATACTGATGTCATTAATGAGTTAGAGGCACTTGGAATAAAGACCATAAATGAAGTTCCCGAAACCGGAAACGGTATTTGTGTTGTAAGGAGTCACGGCGAAGCTCCGGAAGTTATTGAAAAAATTCAGAAAGCCGGATTTGAACTTGTTGACCTTACCTGTCCTGACGTAAAAAAGGTTCAGCAGACAGCAGTTGAGCTTGCAAAAGCCGGTTATTTTCTCATAATTGTAGGTAAAGCCGAACATCCTGAAGTCGTCGGTATCAAAGCAAATGCAAAATTATGGAGCGAAAATGTAATTGTTGCAAGTTCCGTTGAGCAGTTGAAAGAATTTGAACAAGAAATAAAAACTCATAAAAAAGTCGGTGTAGTTGTGCAGACCACCCAGATGTTGAAAACGCTTAACCCGATTGTTGAATATTTAACGTCTATCTCAAAAGAATTACATATTGCAAATACAATTTGTCAGAGTACGGCTATGCGTCAGGCTGAGGCAAAGGAGTTAGCGAAAGAAAGTGATTTAATGATTGTTGTCGGCTCAAAAAAGAGTGCAAATACAACACACTTAGCTGAAATTCTGAAAAACATAACCAAAACAATTCATATAGAAAACGATTCCGAGTTGGATAATTATAAAGATATAATTGAAAATTCAGAAAAAATATCAATTACTGCAGGAGCCTCAACACCCCAAAATGTAATAGAAAAAGTTGTAGAACAAATAAGATAAAAATATATAAAAAAAGGAGATTAAACAAAAATGACAAAAACATTAGACAAAACAAACATGGATGAATTTGAAAAATTACTGGAAGAATCTTTTTCAAAATCATATTCCGTAGCGGATATCGTTGAAGGTACCGTTATGAGAAAAGAAAATGACGGATACCTTATAAGTGTCCGCGGTGCAAAAACCGAAGCTTTCTTACCCAACAGAGAACTGTCCTCAGCAGAAGGTGAAGATTCTCTTGAAGTTGGTGATGAAAAAGAATTCTATGTATTAAAAGAAGAAAACGATGAAGAAGGAATGCTTCTTTCTCTTAAACGCTTGGCATTTGCTCAGGCTTGGGCTCAATTGAGTGATGCAAAAGTTCAGGGCGACACAATACTTGCAAAAGTCGTTTCAATAGTTAAAGGCGGGGTTATTGTTGACGTTGCAGATTTGAAAGGCTTTATACCATCCAGCCAGTTAAGAACAGGACAACCGTTTGACGGACTGATCGATACAAAAATTGAAGTTAAGGTTCTTGAAGCAGATCCTAAGAAAAACAAATTAATTCTTTCTCAAAGACTTGCTGTTGCAGAGCAGAGAGATCAGGTTGTTGATAATATTCTTTCCTCACTGGAAGAAGATCAGGTTGTAAAAGGTGAAGTTGTAAGAATTGCCGATTTTGGTGCTTTCGTTGACATCAACGGTATTGACGGACTTCTCCCGATTTCGGAAATTTCATGGCAGAGAATTAAACACCCGTCAGATGTAATTTCGTTGGGTGAAACAATTGAAGTAAAAATTATCAAGATTGATACCGAAATGAAGAGAATTTCACTTTCTCTGAAAAGAATGGGCGAAGACCCGTGGCAGCAGATTGAAGGTCAGTTCCAGGAAGGGCAGGTAATCACCGGTACGGTTAATAAAGTAACCGGGTTCGGAGCATTTATTAATATATTCCCAGGCGTTGAAGCATTACTGCCGGTATCTGAAATGGAAGGCGAAAATGTAAATCCGTTCAACGAATTTAAAGTTGGCGACAGCGTTGAAGTTCTTATTAAGAAATTCACCCCTCAGGAACACAGAATCGCATTAAGCACAAAAGATATAAATAAAGATGCATAATTTATACTAATCATACAAAACGGGATTTGGATTTTAACCAAATCCCGTTTTTATGTACTTATATCTTTTTTCCACAATTATTAGAAATGAGTAGGTCTTCTGAAAAAGTTTGTTCTTTGCTTGTCCGACTTTACTACTTGTAAACCTCTTGCAATATAACCTTCTCCTAATTTATTACTGTATAAAAATGGTAAATTATATCCTGTAATATCTCCAAAGTGGTAACTTTCGCTAATTATATCACCTTTTTCATATAATCTTCCAAAAACTTCTTCCCCACCGGATTTGGTTAATACTTCTTGTAATTTAGTCGTTGCAAACTCTTCATATTTACTTACATTTGTCACCGGATCATAATGCATAATGGAAGTAAGTTCACCATTTTCAAATGTAAGTTTTCTATTACCATTTATAGTAGATTTTAAAGGATTTACTTTTTGTCTTGCCATTCTCAAAATATGGTCTGGGACAGTTCTGTCAAGTCTTGCATCATACGCGGCCTTATCATATTTTGCAGGATTAAAAAACTCAGGGATAAATTTACTTTTCCCTGTCAATTTGCTAATATGTTTTCCTTTACAAATCAGGATATCTGCCATACCCAGTACACCAACCGCTGCCAGTGAACCAAGTATTACATTTACCGCAATTACGGAATTTTTTGTCCTTTTTTTCCCATTTTCTTCACCTTTGGGTTGAGAAGAAAAACTCACATTACTGCTTCTTAAAACACCTACTTTATCTACACTTGACATGAAATTTACTCCTTTGGATTTGAGTTACACAAGTATAGTAAATCAAAACATAAAAATTTTTTGATATTCTGAGTTTTATCTTTTACATTATTTAACATATCTCGGTATGAAAAATTTACGATTCACGATTTACTTTTAAAAATCTATTACACACTTAAAGGCACATCATTTTCAATTCAATAAAAAGAGGGGGAGAAAATCCCCCTCGTGCAAAGAGAGTAAGATAATTTAAAGGATTGAGTATGTCTGTAAGTATTTTTTATTTAACTAAGTTTAAGTATAACCTATTTAAAACATTTGAAAAGTCCCCAAAACTGTGTAGGCAAAACTGTGTAGGTGAAATTGCGGACAAAAAACCTCCGACAAAGCGGAGGTTCTAAACTTTATTTTTATGTTCTACAGCAAAACTAATTTGCTGTAACCATATTTCTTCTGATTTTTTCTTTTGCGTTATCCAGTCTGCGGATTTTTCTTTCACACGCTCTTATTTGTTTTGCCAGATTGCTTCTTTCGGTTTTTACGGCATTATATCGTGCATCAACCTCAGAATATTTTGTTTTATAATTCAATAATTCATTTCTGACTTCAACCTGTGCATTATCTAATTCGGTAATTGCCGTCTGCATATTCTTACCTCCTGTAGTCTCGCCAATAACCGTTGCGGTTTGTTTGGCAGAAGTCCTTATTGAGGTAGTGTCAGCTGCGATTTTTGTACCTGAAGAAGAACTTGTATATTGAGCATTATCAAAATTTAAAGGTGTAAATACATTACCTGCATTTGCTGCACAGGAAAATGTAATCATCATCATTGCCGAAATTATTATATGATTGAATATCTTCATAAATATCTCCCTTCTGTTCACTATTACTACATGTATAATTATATATTATAAAATTTTTAATTTGTTCATACAAATGGTGTATAAAATAACGCAATACCCCTTGACAAAAAATATCATAGGGTGTAACATTAACCTCACATGTCAAGTTTTAAAAATTTAAATGTGATGGTTAAGTAATTTTAAGATATATGAACTACACTACTTGACAAAGTTTTTTTAGAGAATAGAATATTAAAAGCGACTATATTTAGTCGTTTTTGAAAGGAAGCTAGCCCCAGGGATATGTACCCTTGTGAATTACGACATAGTAGTTGGCACGAGAGTGTCGGGCAAGCACAAAGGATGGAACATTGAAAACAGAAT
>DBXD01000022.1 GCA_002309425.1 Cyanobacteria bacterium UBA1221 | reverse complement strand
AACGGTAAAAAAGTATCTTGGATTATCCCGGAAGAAACCCCTCCCGAACCTCCAAAACCGACAGAAAAGACTGAAGTAAAAGAAACAACTAACCGAACTCCTGAAGTCAGAGTTGCTGAGATGGGAGCCGAAACCGAGGCAGGAAAAACCGAGTCTGTAGCCAATACAAAACCTCAGGCAGTATATGAGCCACCAAGAGCCGAAGTCGTTGAACTTTCTTTAGACCAAGAGGTTATGACAGGGGCTTCTGATGAACAAGCATTGAAAGAAAAAAGAGCATTAGAGGGCGGAATTGACCCCGATGGCAAAGAAGAAATGCCATCTGAAATTGAACCCGAAAGCAAACCTGAGCAGGCGGCACACGCAGCAGACAAAGCTGATTTCCGCACCATGACAAATAAAGACGGTTCTTTGAGGTTTAATGAAAAAGATATAGAGAAACTGGAAGAGGCCCAGGCAAAATATCCTGCGGCTGTGGAAAAACTGTTGGAATTCAAAAATCCTGATGAATCATACAGGTTCGATGCGTACAGTATCAGCGATATCGCCGAATTATATGAAAAATACCCTGAAGATTTTGAAGCCCTTGCTGCGCTGAAAAATGGGGAAACCCCGCTTATGGATTGGTTAAATATAAGTGAAATATTAAAAATAAAAGAAACCGATCCCGTTAAGGCTGATAAATTGACAAAAATATTACAGGAAAATCCTGCATTTTGTGACCGACTGAATTTTATAGAAATTCCTGAATTGGCAAAGAAAAACATGGAACTTCTTGAAAAAATCGCTGATTTAAAAACACTTGAAAGCGGCAATGTTTTTGTATGGGTTTCAACAGCAAGCTCACACCCCGAAATGGTTTCACGTGCAATAGAGTTAACGACGCAGCTGGATTTGAATCCGAATGAAATTCGATTTATCCACCCCTGGACTAATCAGTATTTGGATGTAAATTCAATGGAAGAAATGCTGGTGTCGGATTTCGTAAAGAAATATGAGCATATTCTAAGAAAAAATGATGACGCAGAAGTATTTGATTATGACGATAAGGAGTACATAGAAGAAAATCTTACCCGGAATCCCGAATTGTTTAAGTTCTATATGGATATACAGGCAGAAACACGCGGAGAAGCCTTCGGCCACAGCTTCAAAGAGTCTGTTGAACGATTGCTTGCAATGAATCCTGAGTTGGAATCATCTTTCCGCAACCGTATTATCAACTCAAAAGAAGAGCTATGCTTCTACATTTTGAGAGATATAACAGAAGATATTACCCAAAACAACTCAGAAATTGCAAAGATAATGTTTGATAAAAAGAATGTACCAATGCAAAAAATAGAGAGAATATTATCAGAATCGGAAAATTCTCCGTGTTATGAAGAAAAATTCAAACTCTTGCTGGATTATGGTTTTAATCTGTTATATGACAAGTACAGTACGTTTTATCAGGGGCTGCGCAACCCTGAGGTATCAGCAGAAGAACTAAAAACAAGACTGGAAAATATTGACAAATACATAGTTGAAATCGCAGGAAAAGATGTTGACATTAAGGCTTTAAGATACATTGCACAAAAAGATAATCTGGCATACATAATATCTGGGATTGCAAATGGACGATATGACAAAACAATTATAGAGAATATATGCAAGAGCAATCTGGCAAATTTAAATGAGGTTAACAAAAAATTTATAAATGAATACTACGATAAATATGAAGATGACTATACGAAAACTCTAATTTTGGATACTGCAACAGATATATACAGCGAAAGAGAATATAATCTGGCAAAAGCGATGCTTTCCGATAATATGTCTCCGGAATTGGTTGAAAATATTATGTCAAAAGTCGTTGATAAGAATATCGGTTTGACAGAACTGCTGTGTCTGGACAAAACTCTTGATTTCCCAAAAGATAAAGTACCGGAAATTCTTGAGTATGCAGATTACAATGGCCCTAATACCATAGAATTTGTCGAAAAAGCGTGTACCGAAAAGGCTCTGAATCTCTCACCCGAGGAAATTATAGATATTCTTAAGAGCGGGCGACAATGTATGGATTATACTTATGCGTTAGGACTGGTATCAGACTATACCCAAAAAGGTATAGGAGTAATAGATGCAAAAAAAATTCCGGCATTAATAAAACTGGATGCAAATATTTCCTACGAACAAATACAAAATTTAAACGAGAAAATGGGTCGTGACAGAGTATCCGAATTGTCAGTGCAAGCACTTATCAAAGCCTGCCGATATGAAGATTTCTACGGACTAAAAGATATAAGTGAAATTCCTGAGAGTGCAAAAATGCCTTTGTTAAAATTTTTGGCAACTCAGGAGGATGATTTCGGAATAAATTACGAATTAAAAAAAGAATTTCCGTTGATGCCGTCAACTGAAGCGGAACAGAATGAACTGCTTAAATCAATAGCAAGTTCTCTCGGTATCAAAACAGAGGAAATGACATCTGAACAAACTGCAGTAATAAAATGTCTCCGAGATTTAGGTTGGAAGTGGCTGGCAAAACTATCGGATGATGAATTTATGACTCTCTGCAAAACCCTGGATTACTTTAATAAAAATATAAAATTATTAAAACATCAGGATATGGATGTTCCTTCGGAATTATTAACAACAACTATTATTAACCACTTTGATGGGGTTCAAAACATAGTCAATATCGCGGGAGAATCCGTATTATATCATGCTGTCGGACTTAAATACAAAGGCTTAAGCAGCCTGCTAATCGATGCGAAATTCTTGAGTAATCTTAATGAGGAAACCAAAACTCTACTGCGTCAAAAACTGAGTGAACTTCCGCACCCCGAACAAAAACTCGCAAAGCTGCAAATTATTGCGGCAATGGCAAATAACGTGGATATAGAAGCTATCACAAGAATCATAAACGAAATTAAGCCTCCAAAAATGACAGAAGCCCAAAAAGAAATGGCGGACAGAATTTTTGCAACAGATAAGACTTATGAAGAACAGATTGAGGATTTTATAAGAGAATTTGATGTACCTGAAGAGAGACAGGAAACCATCAGAAGATTCCTGCTCTCACAAAATCTAAACAAAAAATATCTTGTCCCTCCGTCAATTGAAGAACAAGTAGCAATAATGGACAGAAAAATCAACAGCATAAAGAATAACGACAAAATACCCGCTGACAAAAAAGCTGAATATCTGGCACAAATCGAAACTCAGAAAGCAGATATAATTGCGAATCCTGAGGAACACACTAAAGCAAGATTAAACGATCCTGCGATGAAAGCTCTTATAGCTCAGGTTGAAGCACATATTAATCTGCCAAATCAGGATAAAGCTTTTACTAAAGCCGTAAACAGAGAACTATACAAGTGCCTTAATATAGAAACCACGGACGAATTATTGGCCGCAGTAAATTATGACAGTAAATATATAGCCAATTTATTTGGCGGAATAAACGAAGAGTGGTTTGAAGAGAACTTTAACGAATTGATTAATCTGATAAAAGAAAATCCGGGTAAAAAATTAACAGAAATAATTATGCAAATTCCCGAAAATCAGGAAACCAAAAAGATGTTTGAAAAACTCGGGTTGGACTTTGACAGATGGATGACATTTAATCCTGAATCAAGGCAGGCCTTTACCGTTAAAGTTGATGTTCAGGGGGCTGTGAACGCGGCAAGACAAAATTTAAGGAAAGAATTAAATTCCGAACTTGCAAAGAGGCTTGACCCCGAGCAAATGGCAAAAATTAATCAGATATTAACAGATAACAGTATTGAAACAGCCGGACAAAAAGATCTGCCAAAGATTATAAAATTAATAGAAAAAGAACTCGAAACAAACGAATACTGGAAACAAAACACACCTGATATAAACACCTTCAAAAACCATATTTCGGGTCATAAAAAGAAAATTCATGATGTAAAACAACTGAAAGACACAACCGAAGAATTATTTGTGCGTCTTTGGGATAAAAATAATGTAGGCAGAAATATTTTCTTCGGGAACCATGTCGGCTGTTGTACATCTGTCGGAAAATTTAACTCCTTTGCCGCACCGCAGCATCTTATGAATGCTTTTGTAAACGGCATAGAAATCGTAGACAAAGGCGGCAATTCGCTCGGTAATTCAATGTGCTACTTTGCAAAAGTCGACGGCAAACTTACATTCGTCATAGACAGTTTTGAAGCAAACGGCAAACTCGCCGCAGCTCCGGAAGTAACCGATGCGGTAATAGAATATGCCCAAAAAGTATGTGCTGAAATGGGTGTTCCTGATGCAAATATAATATTAGGACCTAATTTCAACAATGTAAACCTGGACAGATGCATAGAGACTCCGAATCACACCGTTGAGGTAATCGGCAGGGCACCTAAGAACACATACATTGACTGTGTTGGCGGACGCGGTACAATTAATATCCCAGCAACAGAACGAAGAATGAATGAAATTATGGATTTATATCCTTTAAAAGACAAATATACGGATACAATAAAAACAGTCTTAAAAGAGGCTGATTTTGAAGATAAAAATATTGAGGCAATAGTTTCAGTCATTCCCGACTTGCACTGTGCGGAAGTTTTTTCAAAATATATAGAAAAATGTTCTGCTCAGGGGAATGAGGATCTTCACTATTTGAAAGCACTTAAAACTCCAGAAAAACTTCAGGATTTTGTAGAATTGCTTGAAGATAAGGATTTGCCTGAAATTTCTCCTGTTGCTGCCCGCCTTATCACATATACGGATAAAGAAGAATTAAAAGAAATCATAAAGAGCGGATACTTATCCGGAGAACGTAAATTTGATTCCGGCGAATTTGAAGCCACCATGAAAATAGAAGAACCTGAAAAGAGAGCGAATATGATTAAATTATGCGGTTCTCGTTTGTTTGCAAGGTCACAATGGTATGAATTGTATCAAAATGCAGAATATTTGGATTTAACTAAACTTGACAGAATAAACGGGATGATGGATCGTCTAAACTGGGATGACGAATATCCCTGTTCCTCTGCAAAAAAATTGTTGGAATTATCTGATGAACAACTTGATATAATAGAAAAACGCGGGTTATTAAAAAATATTGAAGGACGAAAAAATAAACTTAGTCCTGAAGATGTACTTCTATTAACCGAGGTTAGTGATGAAGCCTGGGAAACTATAAAAAGAAGAAATTTACTCAAAGATATTGAAGATGAAAACTCCAACGGCACGTATACACGCAGATTAAGTGCAAGTCAGATTATTCCCCTTGCAAAACTTACGGATTCTGAATTTGAAAATGTTGGAAAACGTCAGCTTTTGACGTTAAAAGATATACGTTCATATTATGGTAATGACTCTATAGACGGAGAAACGTTATACAAGCTTGCGGTAATGGATGATGGAACTTTTGCTGAGTTTAAAGATCTATATGATATGACTTATGTAAAAAAGGAAAATAGACATGTTGGCGGCAGGTATGAGGATACAGAAACTACAGAAAGAAGATTTTATGTAAATGAATGCGTTCAAATGGTTACTGCACCCAAGGAAGTAAAACAAAGGATTGCTGAACAGGATTTAATTAACACTACAAGGAATGGCAAGCTTTTAACAGGACATGAAATAATGGAGATTGCTAATCAGAACGGCAGACGGCGGGTTATCATGGATAGATTTCTTAAAATGGAATCCTCAAAAGGCGGTCATATGTATTCCCCTGATGATGCAAGACGCCTTTCAAGGTTGTCGGATGATCAACTAAAAATAGCTGAAGATCGTCATTTGTTTGATGAATATACTGTTACTACATTATATGGAAATAATATTGAAAAATTTGAAGTATATCAGATAAAGAATTTAGTAAAAATTCCTGATACTATTTGGGATTTTATGGAAAAATCTAATTTAAAATCTTTTATTAGCGCACGTGAATTCAGCGAGCTTGCGGGAATGTCTCCGGAGCAATGGAAACGGGCATTTGATGGCGGAATACTGCCTGTAAAGGACAAATCCAAAATAGAGGCTAAGGAACTGATATACGTCACAGCGCTGGACGAAAAATGCTGGCAAAGGTACATAAATGACTTATTACCCGTAAGAGAAGATATACAGATAGGCATGGATCTGCTATATAACAACATTGCAAACTTTGGAACTATAACGGCATTAGATGAAGTCGCATACAACAGATACAAAGAAATTATGACAATAAAACGCGGTGCCGCTCATTTAGAGAAATTTTCACTGAACGATTTTCTGGAAGTAGCACATGTTACAGAAAAACAATGGGCACGTATAAAAAAAGATTTATATATAATAAGTAAACTTGATGAACAACTGTCCGGAAGAGAAATAAAAGCGCTTGCAGAATTGGATGAAAAAAACTACGATAGAGCCATTGAAATAATCCAAAAATTCCAAACTGCCACAGATAAAATTAGTATAAAAAATAAAATTGATAAATTAATTGAAGTCGCAAAATGTGATGACAGTGTATATGAGGAAGTAAAACCTCTGCTTGATTCGAAATTTTTTGATGCTGATATAGAAATACTTAATAAAACGATTAAATTGACTCCAAACCAACGTGAAAGAATCAACAAGGATTTAATGAACATAAATTTATCGCAAGGAGATAAATTGTTACTTGCGGCATTACCCCAGGATAAGTATGAGGAAGCCTTAAAATTAGCAACAAGTCCTTTAAGAGCCAATCATACACTAAGTGGCGGAGTCATATATAAATTGGTAAACTTAGAGTCGGAAAAATATAATAAAATTAAAGATTTAATTTTATTAGAGAATACAAACGGTTATCAAATCGGATTAGGGGCGTGGTCTTTTGGGGATGATATTGAATTATTACTAAATGACGAAATGATGCAAAGGTTTAAAAATGATTTTCTACCAATTGCACAAAATACGAAAAAACCCAAATTGCCTACTTCCGTTTCTGATATAGAAGCTATATTGCAATTACCCGAGGAACAGTATAAAACTGCCATAGAAAATATGAAATATATAAATTCCGTTCCAAACGGTCTGTATGACTTTCAGGTAAAAGAGTTTGCGCTGTTAGATAAAGAATCTTTTGCAAAAGTAAAAGAATTGCTATCAATTGATAATTTGGGAGAATATCAACTTAGCAGAGATGAAATTATAGAAATTTCCAAACTTGAACCGGAAAAGTACAGAAGATGTCTGAATGAAATAATTCCTGTCGCTGATAAATGTTTAAAATTAGGATTTTATTATAGTGATGAAAATCCGATTTTAACATTATCCAGATTGTCTAATGATGAGTACAAGAGGATTAAATACTTTTTACCTAAATTATCTCAATTAACCAGTAAGATAATTAAGGAAATTTCAATATTATCAAAGTCTGAGATTAATAACTTTGTAAATCGTGATATTCCGGGCAGCGACCTGACTGTGGGCGAAAAAATAGAATTGGCAAAACTTAGGGATAGTGAATATGAGAAACTCCTTGAAAGAGTAAATCCGGAAATTCCACTTAGTTTAAATTCTCATTTAAAATTATCGCACCTCTCTGATGAGGATTATCTTGTTGCAAAGAGAACATTAGAATTTTTTAATAAAAATATTAAATTATTAAAACAACATGATATAGATGTAACTAATAAAATATTATCGAATATGATAGTAAACAATTTTACGGGTGTAACAAATATAGAATATATATTAGGCGAATCCGTATTAAAACATGCCGTCGGTTTAAAATACGAAGGTTTGAAGCGCTTATTAGAGAATGCGGGTACGTTGAGCTCGCTCGACATAGAAACAATAAATCTTCTGAAAGAAAAACTAAACGAACTTCCTCACCCCGAACAAAAACTCGCAAAGTTGCAAATTATTGCGGCAATGGCAAATAACGTGGACATAGAAGCTATCACAAGAATCATAAACGAAATTAAGCTTCCAAAAATGACAGAAGCCCAAAAAGAAATGGCGGACAGAATTTTTGCAACAGATAAGACTTATGAAGAACAGATTGAAGATTTTATAAGAGAATTTGATGTACCTGAAGAAAGACAGGAAACCATCAGAAGATTTCTGCTCTCACAAAATCTAAACAAAAAATATCTTGTTCCTCCGTCAATTGAAGAACAAATAACCGCTATGGACAAGAAAATTAACAGCGTAAAGAATAACGACAGAATACCTGCTGACAAAAAAGCTGAATATCTTGCACAGCTCGAAGCACAAAAGGCTGATATTATTGCAAACCCCGAAAAATATAAAAAAGCAAGATTAAACGATCCTGCAATGAAAGCTCTTATTGCTCAGGTTGAAGCACACATAAATCTTCCAAATCAGGATAAAGCCTTTACTAAAACCATAAACAGGGAACTATATAAGTGTCTTAATATAGAAGCCACAGACGAATTATTGACTGCAATAAATTATGACAGTAAATATATAGCCAATTTATTTGGTGGGATGAGCGAAGAGCGTTTTAAAGAAAACTTTGACAAATTGATTAATCTGATAAAAGAAAATCCGGGTAAAAAATTGACCGAAATAATTATGCAAATCCCCGAAAATCAGGAAACCAAAAAGATGTTTGAAGAATTCGGGTTGGACTTTGACAGATGGCTGACATTTAATCCTGAATCAAGACATCATTTTACCGTAGTAGTTGATGTTGCGAAATCCGTACAGTCTGCAAAACAAAATTTAACAAACGAATTAAATTCCGAACTTGCAAAGAGTCTTGCCCCTGAGCAAATGGCAAAAATTCATCAGATATTAACAGATAATAATTTTGAAACAGCAGGACAAAAAGATTTGCCCAAAATTATAAAATTAATAGAAAAAGAACTTGAAACAGGAGAATACTGGAAACAAAACACACCTGATATAAACACCTTCAAAGACCATATTGATATTCACAAAAAGAATATTCACGACATTGAACAGATGAAAGATTCAACGGAAGAACTGGATGTACGGTTGTGGGATAAAGACGATGTCGGCAGAAATATCTTCTTCGGTAACCACGTCGGATGTTGCACATCTGTCGGAAAATTCAATTCCTTTGCAGCACCTCAGCATCTTGTGAATGCTTTTGTAAACGGCATAGAAATAGTCGATAAAGCTGGAAATTCAGTGGGCAATTCTATGTGCTACTTTGCAAAAGTTGACGGTAAACTTACCTTTGTCATAGACAGTTTTGAAGCTAACGGCAAACTCGGTGCAGCTCCGGAAGTAACCGATGCGATAATAGAATACGCTAAAAAGGTCTGTGAAGAAATGGGGGTTCCTGATGCGGTTATAATGGTAGGCGGAAATCCTTACAACAAAATCAATCTCGAAAGGTTTAATCTCACGGGCGGACACACTGTTGAAGTAATCGGCAGGGCGCCTGAGGACACATACATTGACTGTGTTGGCGGACGCGGCACAATTAATATCCCTGCAACAAACCGAGCAATGCGCGAAATCAAAGATTTGCACCGTGATAAGAGTGAAGCTTCTTCCGCTTCTGTCTCGCCGGATACTCCTGAGCCGACGGATGTATATGAAGCAGCAGCCGAGGCAACGGCAGTATCCGAACCTCAAACCAGCTCCGTAACTGAGCCTTCAAACTCTTCAACGGCAGCCCAAGAAGGAACGAAAGCAACACATGTATTAAATTCCTATGATAACTTCAACAAATTTGATAAAGATTTTCAAACAGAAGTAATTGCTTACTACAATACCCTGAGTAAATACCAAAAGGGTACGCTTTTGGGGGTTATTAAGTACGGTATTTCCTCCGAAAATCTGAAACAGATTATGGCAAATGTTAAAATACTCAATAATATAGCAAAAAATATAAATGATATAAAAAAAATATTCAAAAATAAAGGAGCATTAGAGAAAGAAACCCGAGGAAACATCTTATATAACCTTGTTATGATGAGAGAATTTTATCCGGAAAATTATAATAAATTTGTAACCTCCAAAGGCTATAAAGAAGTTGTAAAGGGCACATTAAATATAAAACTTTTAAAAAGTTTAAAATATGATGACCCATGCACTGAAGATTATTTTTATAATGCCTTCAATAATATAGAGTTTGATACTGAGCAGAGATTGAGAAGTTCTGAGAATCTTGCAATATATAATGAAGGGATGGTTAAGGCGATTGTAGAATTAAATCCTACACGTCAGGAAGAGATAATGAATTGTCTTGAAAATGCAAAAGACAAAGAGTTTATGTTAAAAGTCGTAAAGGATATTATGAAAATGTCTGATGCCTTTGAAAAACAATTGACAGAAGAAGAAGCAAAAGAAATATACAGGCGACCTGGTGAAATAAATGCTTTCAAAAATAAATTAATAGACCTTTTATCTATATGTTCTAAGGACCCTGATACATTTATGTTTGCAGCCAATTCTGCAAAAAATGACAGTGATATGGCATTTAATGTAGATAATTTTCACAGTCTTTGTAATGCATTATTAAAATTACCTGAAAATCTGAACGAAGAACTTTTCAGATGCTGGTATGAAAACAAAAAAGTATTTACGCATAACAAAATCAAGAATACTGTTGATTTTCTCCAAAAAACGGGGAATATGGAACTGGTACGTAAAATTTTAGAAAACAAAGAAAGTGATATTTTAAATTATTTAAGTGAGAATAATGCCGAATATGTAGAACAGCACATGGAGGTACCGCTTGCTGAAAAATGGACATTAATAAAATTAGCAAAAGAAATGCCGGAAATGAAAAGTTCAGAAAATTGGGAAAAAATTGAAACTTGCTACAAAAAATTTGTTAACGACATCGGTTTTGAACGATTAAAGAAAAATGTTAATGTCTATTCAGGGCTGTTTGACTTGGCAGTCAACTCTCCCGAACAATATCAAAAAATACTAAAAGTTTTAGATGACGGATTATTTGACATGATAGAGCGCGGAGATGTGTCAGATCACATGCTGACGAAACTGAACAGAAATTCTGATTTTTCTCCTGATTTTTACAGAGATTTTGAACTTGTAAAAGCCGGTAAGCCAGTTAATCCCGAATTTCCGGCGGGTACACCATTAGAAGAAGTGTTCTCTAAAACAAAAGCAGGTGATGCAATCAGTATCGGTGAACAGATGTACATAAATGACGGCAAAAGAATAATTGAGTGGCAGATGACAAAAGAAAAATATAATGAACTATTCCCGCCCATTGTGAGATTTGCAACAACTCAAACATACCTTGGTAATTGTTACCTTGTAACATCAATTGCATCCGCAATGTCCAATCCTATAGCACGCAGCGATTTCTACAAATCTTTTAAACAGGAAGGGAATGATATTATTGTAACGGTAAAAGCTTATGAAAATTACAACGGCTCTCATACATTTATAAATTGTGAATATGACGAAAAAGCAAAAGGTCCCTATCATCTTGTCGGTTGCAAGGGTTTAAAAATGTATGAAGAAACTTATCACAGGGTCGCACTGAGAGAAGCGTCTATGGACCATTTGCCATACTTATCGGAGGATATGAACCAGTACTCTATCATGCAAAGAGGGGTAGGCGGTTTTCAGGCAGAGGCAATGTCAGAAATTTTGGGTATAGAAAATTTAGGCACATTTAATGTAACAGATCCTCAGGTAACGAAGACCGGTTACACAAAAATTATAGTTATGAATAGTACAAAAGATAGGAATGAGGCTGAGACAAAAAAATATATTACTAAATTAGCAAATTTACCACATTTTATATTATATTTCGGTACAATACCAAAACCGGACAGTGCATCAGAAAGTTCAATATTAAAAGAATATAATTTGGTATCAAATCATGCCTATACAATCGTAGGATATGACGAAACAACAGGTATCGTAAAAATATGCAATCCTCATTGTGCCGGAGTCGTAACGGATATTCCGATAGAGGTATTATCTAAATATGTTAATAGTATTTCAATTACAGATTTAAGAAAAGGAGACTGATATAATGGATAATATGGATATTTTGATAGGCAGAAGCAGAAATATAGCACAACAGGTTACAGAAGCCGAAAGGCTGGGCAATCCGATAAATAATCTTGTAGAACAACAGTTGCAAGTTATGGAAGAATATCATGACGAATTTGTAAAACAGGCAACAGCAAATGGTATGGATACTTTAGAGCGTGATAAAACTGAAATAAAATTGTTTTCCTATATGAAGATGTGGGCTGAAAAAATCGGACTGCCAACCGAAAAATATGATAAAGCAATAAAAGCAATCCAACAATGTTATTTTAAAGATTAGCTGCCATATCTAAAAAGTATATTATAATATACAGCAGTTTAATATTTTTACATAAAGAACTGACTCGGGTTATAGAAATGTAATACAAAATCCAAGCATATTTTATGTTAAAATATTAAACATAGAACAGGGGCTGATTTATGAAAAAAGATTTTGTTTTTAATTTATTGTTGGGTTTAATTTTTGCAGGTACCATATGTGTTTTCTCTCCTTTGGCATACAGTCAGGACGGGGTTACCACAGTTAAGCTGCATAAAGTCAAAAAATATTCAGATAACAAGCCTCAATTTGTATCTAACAGGCTGTTTTCACTTACTATGCCAAAAGAAACAAAAGGATTGTTCCTCGTAAAAAAGAGAAATAACGGAATTACCATATACGATAAAAAATCAGAGAAAGCCGGATTTGGCGGACTTGCATTTGGAGTAAGAGCGTATAAAGAACCATCTGAGCATGCGATGCTTCCGGGCGGGATAAAAATCGGTGAACTCACTGATAGAAAAGGAAATCTTTACGATATGGTTTTGTACCACCCGACAGATGTTCAGTATGATTATGTAAAAGGGACAACCGAGCCATACAAAACACTTTATAATCTTGGGGATGTTGTTGAGATAAAAGGAATAAACGGAACAACATATTTCAAAAATCAGGGAATGAAAGGGGAAACCTTATATAAAGAGGTTTTAAAAAAACATCTTACCGCAATTAATGAAAAATGGGATTCCGTAAGACTTGAAAAAGAAAATATGAGTTATATGTACAATGTTCTGGCTTCGGGTAACAAAAATATTTCGGACAAAATCGGATATGCCTATTATGACACGAATGCTGACGGGATTGAGGAACTTTTGATAGGCGAGATTGCTGACGGGGATTGGAAAGGGGTAATATATGACATTTACACTATGGTAAATCGCAAGCCTCAGCACGTAATCAGCGGCGGAAGCAGAAACAGATATTTTGTATGTAACGGCACTTTTATTTGTAATGAGTATTCATCAGGTGCAAATGAAAGCGGTTTAAGAACTTACGTCTTAGTGGAAAATTCGACCGAACTGTTTCCGCAGGTAGAATTTAGGTATGACGGATACTCAAACAAAAAACAGCCGTGGTTTATCATATATAGTGATAATAACCCCAACAACGTAACCGAAGAAGTTTTCCGCGAAAGAAAATCAACCTTTAACAAGTACATAAGATTTGATTTTATTCCTCTGAGTAAAATAAAATAAATTTTTACATATTTGTAAAATTATTGTACAGTTTTCTGCAAAAATATAAAAATTCAGCAAATTTTTATTATTTCATATGTAAACTTTAATTACA
>DBXD01000085.1:2285-2650 GCA_002309425.1 Cyanobacteria bacterium UBA1221 | reverse complement strand
GTTGTTGTTAAAAAATCAGGCATCTAAGTTTCCCCCCGTGTTATTTCCCCTATGTATAATAAAAGTATATTTCTAAACTGAAATTGCTTTTTTTTACGGATAAAATACAACTATCGGTGCAAAATGATAAAATAGCAAGCAAATTGGGGTTTACAAAAATTAATATACCATGATAACGTGCTAATATAAATTTTTGCTAAAAGAAATTTATAACGACTGAAACTAAAAAATTAAGACCGCCGATTATATAACCGACGGTCTTAAACTTAAATTCTAATGAACAAGAATTACTTAACAAGTTCTTTGAATTTCTTACCAGCTGAGAAAGCAGGTACAGTTTTAGCAGCGATTTTCAAAGTAGCGCC
>DBXD01000085.1:0-2279 GCA_002309425.1 Cyanobacteria bacterium UBA1221 | reverse complement strand
TGAGGATTTCTACCTGTTCTAGCTGCTCTTTTTCTTGATTCAAATGTACCAAAACCAACTAAAGTTACTTTTTTACCTTTAGATACAGTTTTTTGAATAGTTTCTAAAGTAGCTGCAATAACGTCAGCTGCTGATTTTTGAGAAACTTTTGCTTTCTTTGATACTTCTTTTACTAATTCTTCTTTGTTCATTACGAACCTCCTTCTTCCTTGTGCAAACGGAACACTGAAACCATTCCCATCCGCATGCTTTTTTCTTTCGACGAAATTATTATATCATTTTATTTGCTTTTTGCAAGTGGTTTTCAGAGATTTTATTTGCGGATATTCTTATATAGTTTCATGTTATGGAAATATTAATTCTCATAAAAGCTGAAAACCCTCTACAACAGAGGGTTTTTAAAATTTATCCATGTTTAAATTGTTTTAGCTTGAACCTTCGCTGGCTCTGGCAAATTTAACATTTTTGTAAAAATATTGTAATATTTGATACGCATTATACCCCTGTTTTGCAAGATTATTTGCGCCATGCTGCGACATGCCGACCCCATGTCCGTTCTTTTTTACATTACCGTCAAATGACGGGACAGAACGAATATAAGGTAAATCAGACCCCCAGACATCTTTTGCGTTGATGGATTGTCCGCCTGCGGATGCTGAGTAGTATGCTGAAACGACTTTGTAATTATATGTCAAAACGAGGTTGCTTGTTTCCTCAACAGCGGCATTTGTTTTTTTAGTTTCTGCCGAAGCTCCGCCATAGGCTTGGTCTTCAGGAGTATCTTTCAGGTCAAAACCCATGCTCGCCCTTTTGCCTAAATTCGCAAGCGCATAACTTCTTGCGGCAATAGCCTGTGCTTTAAGTGCTTCCGGCTCCCAGCTTGACGGCATTTCTGACGGTACGACCCCTTTTATATAACTTTCCAAATCAACATTATTAATGACGGTAAGTTTGTTATTTCTGTTTTGTATCATTAAAAATCCGCGATACCACTTGCGTTTGGCATTAATAAAGCCGTCTTTTGCAGGCTTCAATACAACGTTGTCCGAATATATCTGATAAAATTTCCCGTTGATGCGTATAGCCATTTTGTTTTTGTACGGAATGATTTCATATCCTTTCATTGCATCAATTTTGCAAACAGTTTTGTTGGTGTTTGCATCAATGATAGAGGTTTCTTTGGATGAACCTACTCCTATACGGGAAGCGTTGGTGATTATTCCTATTTTTATTGCGTGTGACGGCATTGCGCCAAGCAGCATAATTAATATAGCTATAAATATAAGGTTAATCTTTCTCATAACAACTGAATTATAGCACATCACAAAAATATATGGCTAGGCTAATTGGTCGATTTTTGGAGTTTCTTCCTCTGCAGTATTTTCCCCTTGTTCTGCAGCAGCAACTTCTTCTTTATTATATAATCCGAGATTTGTGCATATTTTTTTTGAGTGCTGTTTTGCAAGTTTTTCTCCTGCACTGTACGAACCCATAGAAACTAACACGAACGAGATGCCTTGCAATACAGCAGCTATTTTGCCGCCGGCTCCCGTTTTGAGTAATTTTTGTGCAGCCTTGCCTATAAATTTCGTGTTTTTTACTTTTTCCAATACTTTTGTAACATTTGCTTCGTTTATAACTTTATTTTTATTACGTTTCATGAGTCCTTCACCCACGAACATTCCCGAAAGAGCACCCAGTTGATTTATCCCTGTTTCCAGTTTGTTTTCCGAAGTTGCAGTTTTATATAATGCAGATAAACTGATGAGAAGGTTAACGTGTTTTGCAGCCCAATCTATTCCCCTGCCCGTGAAATTCAATACTCTGCTCTTATCTGCGTATTTGCCGAATATATTATATGCTTCCGATGCGGATTTAGCGGATTTTTCGTGGTACTGCTGAACAGCTTCTGCAATTTTAGCGCCTTGTGCAAACACAACGGTGCTGCGGGCGTCATCTCCGTTTTGCACTTTTTTGACATTGTTGCGGAGAAACCACGCACTGGGTACACATATTTCCAATAATGCTACCGATGGACTTGGCATAATAAAACCTTCACAATACGCTACACTTCAATGATATAAAGTATTTTTTTTACAAAAATTTGCTATTTTGTAAACAAATTTTAAGTTGTATTTTAAATAAATAAGAAACGGAACACTTGCACAAAAATATGTTTATGCTAGTATATGAAGAGTAAGGCAAGCGTCCGTAGCTCAGCTGGATAGAGCATCTGCCTTCTAAGCAGAGGGTCGCGCGTTCGAATCGCGCCGGGCGTA
>DBXD01000004.1:11075-20156 GCA_002309425.1 Cyanobacteria bacterium UBA1221 | reverse complement strand
TGGCTTGAGATGCTGCCATACCCATAATGAGTGTCCTTTCTAAATTTAATTTCCGTAACATGCATGACGGCACCTCTTTCCAAAACTTTAATTTTTTATTCTCTTTCTGTTACATTTCGTTACAATTTAAACTCAAGAAAGGACGAAGATGTACTATATAAAGGCAATACGGCGATACAACGCTGAACGCAAAATAAATGTCGTTATAAGGATATAGCCTTAATAATCACCTCTATTTTTATGCCACCGCACGAATTATAATAACTAATTTGCAGCGGGTTTAGTAGTTATCAGCAATTTACTATTCGGCAGAAGTCTGCTCCGTGCCGACTGTTGAAGCTTCTGAAGGAGCCTGCGAAGAACTTGCACCTGCCGGTTGCTCGGCAGGTTGAGCTTCGGATGAAGAACCTCCGGAAGTTTGTTCCGTCTGCGGATTTGTTTTTGGCTTAAACATATTTTTTAGATTTTTCAACTCTTCAATACTGTCTTTGGTTTTTTGAACCTGATTCTTAATATCCTCAGCAGTATTTTTTACGGCATTTTTGGTATCCTCCGCTGTTTTTTGAACATCTTTAATTGTATCAACTCCGGACTGTTTTATTGTATTGACACTTGTTTGAAGCTGCCCTTTTAAAGAAGCATTTTCCAGCTCGGAAGTATCACACTCGGATAACCATTTAAAGCTTTTTACAGAAGCAGGATTTGTAATATTGCCGTTAAAAATAACCTTAAAATCTTTATAATTTGTTGAGCCGTCAGAAAGAGGAGGGATTTCTGAGACCTTTTCCATATCAGGATTTGATGTTAATGAACTCAGTACAGTCAGAGTTTTTGCTCCAAATGACGGCAAAAGGGATGCAATTTTTGAAACAGATAACTGTCCTAACGGCCCTGTTACCGCTACCAAATCCGCTCCCATACGACCTAAGATTATGACATTTGTATATCCATTTATAATATTATATTTCCCGGTTAAAAAGTACGCAAGTGACTTACCCTGAGATTTCACGGGGACAAGAGTAGCAATACCGTCAGCCAATGTAACTTTTCCGGTAATCTTGGAAAAATTCGAGGAACTTTGAACAACAGGCATATTTTTTATAGGAAGTAATGCAGCCTTCATTACAGCATTTGACACGACATTCCCCGCAAGGACAAACTGGTCTATGGTTCCGATGTTCATATAATGTCCATCTCGCACATTAAAAGTTACGGTTCCCTTGACGGATTTCAATAAATCATTAAAACTCGGAGCAAAAGCATTGAGTTTTAAATCTGCACTAAAATCAAGTTTACCCGAAAGCGCATTTGCAATTCCGGCTGAGGCATCTATTGCACTGACGGCATCCATATTCTCACCGCTCATCTCAACAACAGCATCTCCCTTTAAAATATTACATAAAATGTTCCCTGAAAATTTCCCGTCAAATGCATTTCCTGCCAAATTTTTTAAATAAAAAATATTATTCTTTAAATTAAAATCACCGGTTAGGTTTGTTGCCGCAATTTTGCCGGTCTTAAACTTCGTAACGGAAGCTTTTCCCGATTTAATAATTATACCAAAATCAGACGGAGCTGAACTGCTTCCTGATGCTCCTGTCAATAAACTTGATAATGATGATATTAAAGTGTCAGAATCAAATAAATTTGCTTTAAAGTCGGCATTTTCAACAATTATCCCGTTTAATAAATTTGGATTCACACTCGACTTCAACGACATTATAGAATTATCAATCGTTATTAACGGAATATCAACATTTATATTTTTTGAAAAATCTATATTTATATTTTTCATTTTTGTTTTTATAGTTGGAAGGTCAAGGTCAAACAGTTTAACAGAGCCCTTTATATCAGGATTAACCACACTGCCGTTCAATGTTACATCCCCAAATGCAATAACTCTTGAATTTGAAAATGTCGGAACAGAAAGAGCTTGGTTTGAAACAGTTGCAATATTGAGCGACTTTAATTTCATTTTGGTATAATCAGGAATACTTCCGGAAATTTTTACGATTTGATTTCCGCCGTAATTTGTATTCGGATTGTCGGACAAAGTTGTCTTATTTGTGGCAAAAGCCCCTGTTTTATTTAGAACAATCGTATTACCCGATATGTCGAGTTCTGAATTGACTAACAGACTTTTTCCGCTGACTGATTGCAAATCGGCAACATGAAAATATCCTGTCGGAGTGGCTAGCAGTTGAATGTTTACAATTTGCTTCTTGCTATTACCGTTCACAGTGACAAGAACCGGCATAAGTCCTTTTACTGTAACAATATTTCTTAAATCCTGCGGAAGCATCTTCTTTATATCTGCAGATGCTATTGCCCCTTTTGCTTTTATATTTATCAGCAAATCTTTTGTCGTATAATCTTTAATATTCCCTGTAATATCTATTCTGGAATTATCCATAAGTAAATAAGTATCAGCAATATCCGCATTTTTGGTATCCAATGTAACTTTAAATTTTGGCAGAGAAAACTTTGCCGCAGGATTTGCAACATTTATCGCATCCGCATCAACAATTCCCTTGTATGTATTTCCATCTGAAGATAATTCGATTTTTGCGGAAGCCAGTCTTACTCCGGTAGCAGAAGGCTTATTTTGAACATTCAAATCCGAAATATCAAGATTAACAACGGGTATAATATTTTTAAGATTACCCTTTAAAGAAGCATCCGCAGACAATGTCCCCGATAAAATGTTATTCTCTTTCAGCAGATTTACCTGTCCCGCAGCAGCCAGCAGGCCCTTTATCATTAACTTATCCGCAGTCAGATGTAAATCCGCATCAGCAGAATCGGAAATAGTACCGTAAAATTTCAAAGGCTGAGATAATATCTTAAAGCCTACATTTTTAAAATCTACAAGATTATCCTTTAAGTCAACATCCGCATTTATATCTTCAATAAAGATATTGTATAAGCCATACTTGATAGTTGAATACGGAATTTTTAAATAACCAGAAGATACAACTCTTTTTAAATCCGATTTTATATTAAAATCCGCATCAATACTTCCTGTTGCAGATAAGGTTTCTAAATCTTTATAATTCAGCGAAGCTGCAATCTCTTTAATCAGGGTAAAAATGTTATTTATACCGGCATTTGATTTCACCGCCATATTGAAGCCCCGTTTCTTTCCGTGATTGAAACTGCCCAAAACAGAAGTTAATTCATTCTCTGCCGTATAAATTGCAATATCAGTATTAGTCCGTTTCCCTTTAAAATCAAATTTTATATGCCCATCCGGAAGTTTTTTCCCTCCGACAAGCATAGAAAATTTTTCTATATCAACAAGTCCTCTGATATCGATATCTTTTACTGTACCGGAGGTAACCGCATCCAGCCTTATATCAGCAGTCAGCCCGTTTTTTTTTATAGCATTTAAAACATCAAATAAGCCTGATGTTAACTCTGAAGCAGCTGATACTGTTGCAACAGAATCGGACTTCTCTTTGTCTGTGTTTTGCGCAAAAATCAAATCATTGAGATTTAAATCGGGCATTATATGATTTGCCAGTTTTAAATCATAATTAAACAAAGTTTCCCCGTCTAAATTTGCAAAACCTGCAGTAGAAAATTTGAAGCCCTTATCCAATACAACATCCGTAATTTTCAAATTACCGCCTTGCACCGTATAGGACTTTTTAGTCCTCATATCCGTAAGTGATAAAATATACTCTTTTATATAAACATTCGGCAAACGATTTGACAACATAAGACCAAGAGGCAATGCCGTCATCTGAACTTTTGTTTCATCTTCACTTTTTTCAGGTAAATAATCTATAATTTGAAGATTACCGTCAGGTTTTACCGCTAAATTTGCATCAATATAGTCTACACTAAAAACATCCGCTTCAACTTTTTTCGCTATTAAAGGCAGGATTGACAACTTTGTTTGTATATTTTCTGCCGAAAGGACGTCCTCTCCCGTCGGCAATTTTACATAAGCAGCACCGATTTTTACTCCAATAGTAAGTTTTGGAGTCGTAACAAGCTTCAATTTTTCCACTTTTACTTTTAAACCGCACGCCTCCTCAGCCATCTTTGAAATATCTTCCGCATACGACGAAACAAAAGGATTTACCGCAAACGGAACAATTAAAAACAAAACATACAAAATTCCAATTACATATAATAGCCCTAAAACTATTTTCTTTAATATCATTTTTTTCATATTTTACATATCCTCTTTTGCATAAAATTATACCATTATGTAAACAAAAATACAAAATAAAGAACAAATTTTTCAATTATTTCGGAAGCGTCTCCGGATAAACATTCCACTCAATATTTTCATTCCTTCTAAACCAAGTCAGCTGCCGTTTTGCGTACCGTCTCGTATTTTGCTTTAATTTATCCAAAGCCTCATCAAGAGATAAAACCCCATCCAGATACATTATCATCTCCTGATACCCTATTGTAGATATTAAATTCTGAACACGCCCGTATTTGTCTAGAAGAGACTTTGTTTCCTCAAGCATACCCCCTGCCATCATCAAGTCTACTCTTCTGTTTATCCTGTCGTACAATTCTACCCTTGGATAATTTAGACCAATCCATTTTACATTAAATTCACTTTCCTGAAATTTTCCTCGGGCCTTTGCCAAAGGTTTTCCTGTATTTTTTATAATTTCCAAAGCTCTTATTATTTTCTTCTTATCATTAAAATCTATGGAGGAAGCAGCATCCTCATCACAATCGTGCAACATCGAATACAATTCAGAAACACTCATTTTATTTAAACATTCTCTGTAATTATAATCGGGTTCACACTCAGGCAATATATAATTTTCCAGAAGTAACCTGAAATACAGTCCGGTTCCACCGACAACAACAGGGGTCTTGCCCTTGCCAATTATTTCATATATAACTTTTTTCGCATCCCTTGCATACAAGCCTGCGGAATAATCAACATCAGGGGTAACAATATCTATCATATGATGTTTAATCCCACTCATTTCTTCTTTAGAGGGTTTTGCACAGGTTACATCAAAACCTTTGTACACAAGCCTTGAATCTGCTGATACTATTTCGCCGTTATTCTCTGTTGCATAATTTATTGCATACTCGGTTTTTCCGCTTGCGGTCGGACCGACTATTGCAACTACATCTGGCTTATTATTCTCCTTTCGGCAAACAGATACTTTCATAATACATAAACACCAAAACAACTACATAGACAATAAAATAGAAATATATAATCATCATTAGCATATACATAAACACATTTAACAGAGAAAACGGTCCTATTACAGATATTAACATCTGAATCACAGTAATGTATATATACAATTTAACGGACTTCCAAAAATTTTTAAAAAGTTTTTTTATTGATGTAAAAATCGCTGCAAACGGATTTCTATGAGTATATATAATTTCCGGCATCCAGAGCATTAGCAAAAAAGAAAAAATTGCTGGCACCGCAAAAACAACAGCGGCAAGTTTTACACCGGGAATAAGCATCTGATTAAAAATACTCATAACCTTATCTGCAGAAAGGCTGTCTAAACCCGCCTGAACATCAGACAAGGTATCCACAGATAATCCATAACTTATTAAAATATCATTTATGGATTTGACATAAGGAAAACTCATGACCTTTATCAAATACACCATTATCAGGGCGATAGCAACAAACAATACAGATACCGTCACATAATGAAGAAAAAATTTACCGACGCCCTTGGGTAAAGATTTTATCAACTTTAGGAACTCACTTTTTTTATCACTGTCCATTATAAAATCTTTTGAAGAAAATCTCACGCACTTCTTGACCATATAGAACCACCCGGCACAAAAAGCACTTGCCATAAAAACCATCGTAACCGCAGAAAGGATAACTTCCGGAATAGTATCCACGACTGTTTTTGAATAGTCAATGTATAACGTTATAAGCCACCAAAATAAAGTTAAAGGTATAGCTAAAACAATACCATCATTGGTTACTTTAAATGCATTTCTATATAACTTAAACATCCTTAAAACCTCTCCCCTGCTATTGCATAGTTGCAGTTTCTTGTTTATTTTTCTCAGCTATGATTTTCCGCTTTCTTCTTTTCATCAAATCAACAAAAGCCTCCAACCTCGTCAAATAACCGGCTTTGCCCGTTTGCTCATCCATTATCAACGGCAGGATAGGAATATCTTTCTCCTCTCTCATTGCCGGGAATATGTTTTGGGACATAATTTCCGGCATACAGGTAAACGGACTGATATGTATGATACCGTCAATTCCTCTTTCATCAGCAAAAGCAACATCTGAAACACATTCTAAAGCATCACCGCCAATATCCCTCATTAAATACGGCTTTGCCAATCTGTTTGCACGCTGCAAATGAGTTTCGCCTTTTCTGAAAAGTTTTGGTATAATAGCATCCTTCAAGAACCCGCTTACCGTCAGACTTTTCCTGGTTTCGACCCCCATTCTGCCAAGTTCTTTCAGAATATCCTGATTTGAAAACCTGTCGCAAACCAAATAGATTTCTCCGGTTATATCCACATGCAAAACCTCTCTGTCTTCATCAAGTTCGACTTTATCCATTTCTGCAAAAGCAAGTTTTTTAGCTTTATTCATTGCACGTGTGTTCATTGCTTCGTCAACAATTTTCAGCGCCTTTTGAAAGGCTTTGTCAGAAGCTCCCTGCACTTTTTCTCTTGCCCTGCAATATGAAAGTTTTGCCTGTAAATCATCAAGAAGAAATACTTTCCTTATACCCAAAATAATTGCTTTTGAAAAAAGAACGTAGTCTACCTTGCCGTTAACTTTTTTCAGAAAATCAAACATCCCTTTTATTCCGTCATAAAGGGTTAATTCTACAAACTTTGCTTTATATCCCATATCGGCAAGAGCATTATTTATTCCTATTCCGTATTCACCCAAACGGCAGCACCCGGGAGAAGTAATCATTGCAACATAATCCGCACCACCCTCGATTGCCTCTATTAAATTACCCATTATCAGTTTATATGGTAAACAAATCGCCTCGGGAGAATTTTTAGTTCCCAGAGAAAGTGTCTTTTTACTCGTATACGGAGGGATAAAAGGTTCGACCCCGATTTTTCGTAAGGCTGCTGACCAAGCTATATATATTAGCCCCATATGAGGAAATGCAACTTTTATTTTTTTTGTATTCTTTGCCATTTTATTCACCAACAGTTTCTTTATAGGTTAAATCTGGATGACGTGCGGCAAGGGTTTCATCCACCTTTTTTACGGGAGTTTTATGAGGTGAAGATAACGCCACAGCAGGATTCTGCTTGACTTCTTCCGCAATTTTTATCATTACCTCTATAAATTCATCCAGTTTTTGTTTAGTTTCCGATTCCGTCGGCTCAATCATTATTGCCTCATGAACGATTAAAGGGAAATAAACCGTAGGCGGATGGGTATTTTCATCCATCAGTCTTTTCGCAATGTGTAGTGTAGAAACGCCATGTTCTTTCTGTCTTTCCCCCGACAGAACAAACTCATGCATACACGGAACATCATACGGCAAGTCATAATATGGCTTCAGCTTTTCTTTTATATAATTGGCATTCAACACAGCATTTTCAGTTGCACATTTCAAATTATCTCCCATCATGAGAATATATGCATAAGCCCTGACGAGTACCCCGAAATTACCATAAAAAGACCTGACAGAGCCAATAGAATTTTTCAAAGAATAATCTCTGAAATATTTTTTTCCGTCAAACGAAATTACGGGAACGGGTAAAAATTCTTTAAGTCTGTCCGCAACACCGACAGGACCCGCGCCAGGGCCTCCGCCGCCATGCGGAGTCGCAAATGTCTTGTGAAGATTTACATGAACCACGTCAAAGCCCATTAATCTCGGATTTGTATATCCCATAATCGCATTGAAATTAGCACCGTCATAATATAACAACGATCCGTTGTCATGCATTAATTTTGAGATTTGCAGTACATTTTCTTCATACAGCCCGAGAGTATTGGGGTTTGTCATCATAATTGCCGCTACATCTTTATCAAGTAGGCTCTTTAAATGTTCAATATCTACCTGACCTTTGTCATTTGATTTGACCGGCACTATGTCAAATCCGCACATGTGCGCACTTGCCGGATTAGTACCATGAGCAGAATCAGGAATCAAAACTTTCGTTCGCTTATCTGAAATACTTTCAAAATACTTCTTTATTATCATCATACCCGTCAATTCGCCATGAGCTCCGGCTGCAGGCTGCAGAGTAACTGCACTCATTCCTGTTATTTTCTTTAATGCTTCCTGCAGTCGGTACATCAATTCTAAAGCGCCCTGACAGTTGTCATCAGCAGTTTCAGGATGTAATGATGTAAATCCTTCTAAAGAAGCTAACAACTCATTTACTTTCGGATTGTACTTCATTGTACAAGAACCTAACGGATAAAATCCTTTTTCTATACAGAAATTTCTGTCCGATAACTCCTTATAATGACGCATAACCTCCAGCTCTCCCAGCTGAGGCAAGCCAATTTCATTAATACGCAAAAAATCTTTATCCAAAAAATTTACCTGTGTATTTTTATCCGTTAAGGTTATACTCTCCGTCCCATTGCTTTTTTCAAAAATTGTTTTCATCAAATTACCCCTCGGCGCTTCAAATCCCTTTTCACCTTATCCAAACCGGTCTGAATTATTCTTGATATTCTTGATTGGGAAATATCAAACTCATCAGAAATTTCTCTGAGTTTTTTCTCTCTGAAAAATTTAGATTCTATCAAATCTCGTTCTCTCGCAGGCAGTCTTTTTATTGACTGAATAATCTCCGCTTTTAATTCAAGAAATTCTGCAGCCTCATCAGGAGTTTCATCTTCTGCTTTTATTTGCATGGGGACTTCAGAATCCTGCATCTCTTCTATTGACAATATCGTCTTATAAACTTCACACCTTAAATCCTGAACTTCTTCTTCCTCTTCAGGCTCATTTTTATTATTTTTCAGGGTATACCACTTGTATCTGCGTCTGACTTCATTTCTTATAGCCCACTTTATTGCAGTAGACAGATACGTATTGTTATAATGCTCGGGAGAATTTGATTTAAAAAGTATGTACAAAGCATGTGTGCCAATATTTATCA
>DBXD01000004.1:1036-11035 GCA_002309425.1 Cyanobacteria bacterium UBA1221 | reverse complement strand
ATTGTTTCTATTAAATTTTTGTATTCCCTGAGATTAACCTTATCTGAGGCAGACATAACTATAACGTCCAAACTTTCTTACATTACATATACTGGAAAAGACACACCACTATACTATCAGAAAAATGATAATAATACCACATTATACTTTTATTTCACTTAACATAAATTAAAGGAAATCTAACACTTGCCTGTAAACATCTATATCTCTGCAATTATATTTTGGAATATAATCAACATTATATCTTTCCGCAATCAGCCTTATTGACGAAGTAGCTGAAATAATAATAATTTTTGTGTTTTTGTATGCCGGCAGATTATGAATTTGTTCTACAAGCCACTCTCCCGCATATAAAGGTGCATAATCGGATTCCATTTGCAGGTCTGTAATTATGATATCGTATGGCTCATTACTGTTTTGATACAACATATCGTTTGCCTCATTTGCTGAAGCCGCAAGTGTTATATCTGCATCTTCTCCGTACAAAAACTTTATTACGGACTCATGATGTTTTAGCCAACTGCTTGAATCATCTGCAATTAAAAATTTTTTCATAAAATTATTATAACACAATAAAAATCACAATTAGGGGATTGCGTAAAGGATGGATATATGATATACTATTTATGTGTAATAGATAGGAGACTTATAGAATGGCGAAAATATTAATAACCATGCCGGATGCTTTTTTAGATAAAGTAGATGTTGTTGCTAATGACGAACAACGTACAAGAAGTGAATTAATCAGAGAAGCACTTCGCTCATACATGAGGAAAGTTTCCGCACATCAAGCAAAGAGAGCAACCGAAAACGCAAAGATTCTTGAGAACCTTTTAGGTTAATCATTGATAGGTTTAACCTTGTACCTACAATGATAATGTTTGCAGAGCCTTCTTTAAAATATCTTCAGTTTCAGCATTAGGTGACAGTTCTGTTGAAACTTTTAGTATTGCTTTTTCTATTTCAGAACTTGTATAACCGAGAGAAGCGAGAACAGATGAAGCTTCATCCATCACCTTTGAACTTATGCCACACCCTGATACTTTTGGAATCGATATGTTTTCGCCATAGTTTATCAGCTTATCTTTCAGCTCTAATACAATTTTCTGAGCCAGCTTTGGGCCAACACCTTTTGCACCTGTGAGGGCTTTATAATTATCATCTATAACAAATGATATTAACTCTGATACTTCAAACTGCTCTAAAAGTGCAAATGCCATTTTTGTTCCGACCCCTGAAACAGAGGTAAGAATATTAAATATATCACGGGATTCTTTATGTAAAAAACCGCACAAATACATTTTATCTTCTCTGTGGATTAATACCGTATAAACTTTTATATCAGTACCTTCACATAAAGGTCTTATATCATTAATTGTAACCTCACAACAATACCCTATACCGCATGCTTCAACGGTTATAAAATTTCCTTTTGAATTTTGGGTCACCGAAGTCAGATGACCTTTTATATAATCATACATACTATTCTTTCACCTTTTTTATTATATATTCAATATCAGTATTCATCGAACGGTTGTTTTTAAGATCTTTTTTCACTTTATCATACGAATACAACATTGTCGGATGTTTTTTATTGTAAAATTTGGCAATTTGCTCAAAACTCTCTCCCGTTAATTCTCTTGACAAATATACTGCAATTTGTCTTGCTGCAGAAATCTTTTGAGCACGTGCAGAACTTATAAAATCATCAACCGATACCCCGTAATAATCAGCAACGGCTGATGCAACCATTGCAACAGAGATTTGCCGCTTTTTCTCGTCACATTTCAAGACCTTTTTGGCTAAATCCAATGTCAGTTCTGAATTGTAAAAAGCGGCATAGGCGCTGACTTTATTATAAGCACCTTCCAACTCTCGTACATTATTTACAAAGTTTGAAGAAATATACTCACACACCTCAAATTTTAACTCGATACCATCCTGTTCAGCCAAATTCTTCACTATTGCCGCTCTTGTTTCAAAATCGGGGGGTGTTATTTCTGTTACTATACCCATTTCAAAACGGCTTTGAAGCCTTGCAGGAAGCCCCGGAATTTCTGAGGGTAATCTGTCTGAAGTTATAACAATCTGCTTGTTTTTGTTTAGCAAATAATCAAAGGTGTGAAAAATTTCATCCATTGTTCTTTGTTTTGACTCAATAAACTGTATATCATCTATCAGTAAAACATCGACATTTCTGTATTTCTGCCTGAATGTTTCCATCTTCCTGTTTAAATCCGCACTTTTTTGTATGGACTTTATTAACTCGTTTACATATTCTTCAGTTTTAATATACTTAACCTTTAAGCCTTTTTTGTTAAATATAATATAATGTCCGATAGCTTGCATAATATGAGTTTTGCCCAATCCCGGCGCTCCGTAGATAAATAACGGATTATATTTCTGGGCAGGGTTTTTTGCAACATGCTGCGCGACAGAATATGTGAATCGGCTGTTTTCGCCAACCACAAAATTATCAAATTTATATTTAAGATTTAAATTTGCGGAAGAATGCATTTGAGCGAGATTTTCCAGAGCATCATTTTTTGTATTATCTTCTTTGTTAGATTTTACTCTGCTTTTTCTCTTGGCTTCTTCATATTTTTTGGCATAATCAGCATCATACACGACCGAAAAATCAAAATCTTTCCCCGAGATTTTTTTAAAGGCCTCAACGATTTTTTTATAGTAATTTTGTTTTATTATTTGCGGAGCCATCTGGTGAACAGAGATAAGATGGAATCTGTCATCCTCGCAACCTGACACATCCAGCCCGTTTATCCATGGAATGTAAGCATGCTCGGGCAAAACCGTCTTTAACTCACTTTTAACTTCCGACCAAATTTTTTTTGCTTCCAAAACGTCCATAAAAAAATCGTACAATAAAATATTATGCTAAACAATAAAATGTAAAGAAAATAATAACAAAATCAGTTGTTAGCTTTACGTTCTTCCGCCTTAATTATTTCGCACAAACCTTCCAGTCTTGTATCCTCCATGGCATCTATCAGCTGCTCAACATTAGTGAATTTACCCAGAGCAAAACCTGTTTCTGCCAGCAGCACACAATCATTACAAAGTCTGTATCCGTTATATTCAACAGAACCTGCAAGAGGTTTTCCCTGTCCGCAGCAATCACATTCAAAAATTTCCGTTTCGGTTTCGGGATTATCTTCTATGTCGTCAAGTCGCATTTGCTCAACAACCTGCTGCATTTCTTCTATTATTTCTTCTTTTGATTTCATAATATATCCCTATTTTATTAACTCTGACATTTTCCCGACCGCTTCCGGTAAACCCGTAAACACCGCACGGGAAATTATACTGTGCCCGATATTCAGTTCGTACAAATCAGAAATTTCATGCATTCTGTGCACATTTTCATAATTCAAGCCGTGACCTGCATTAACGGTTAAACCCAAAGACTGTGCCAATTTTGCAGAGGTCTTTAACTTCATAAATTCTTCTTCTTCTTTATCCGTTCCAAAGGCTTCCGAATAACTTCCCGTATGCATTTCAATAAATTGAGCTCCTGTCAGGGCAGATGCCTGAACCTGGTTCAAATCCGGATCAATAAAAAGGCTTACTATAATTCCTGCATCCAGCAAAGGTTTAATAAAACCCGAAACTTTATCCAACTGCCCGGCAACATCAAGTCCGCCTTCAGTGGTAACTTCCTGCCTTTTTTCAGGGACAAGACATATTGAATGAGGCTTTATTTCAAGTGCGATTTTCTGTATATCTTCAGCCATTGCCATTTCTAAATTCAGATTAGTTTTAATTGTCTTTATCAGAGTATAAACATCTTCATCTTTTATATGCCGTCTGTCCTCTCTTAAATGTGTAGTAATAGACGTTGCGCCATTTGCTTCGCATATTTCGGCAGCCTTAATAACATCAGGTTCAACTCCGCCTCTTGCGTTCCTTAAAGTAGCAACATGATCTATATTTACACCTAACTTCATTAAAATTTCTCCTTGTTTATACTCAACAAAGCCGTATATGACGGCAAGATTGTAACATCATTATTATCTTCCGCTGAAGTCGCAATTTCAATAGCCTTTCTTATTGAGGGTTCTATTCTTATTTTTTCCTGGGGTATTCCCGCATACTTTAACCTTGCCGCCATATCATTTGCCCTTATGCCTGACGTGATAACAAGTTTTTGCGCATCCTTTAACTGTTCAAAATCACTGTCCCACAACCACGAAATATCTCTGCCGTCAGCAAAATTATCGTTTATTGCAACCACAATATTTGAATTTAAATTTACGGTTTTCAAAACCTCACTTGCCCCTGTGGGGTTCTTTATAAGCTGAATTAATACATTATGGCCGTTGATAACTCTCTTTTCGGTCCTGCCGAATATTGACTTATAAGAATCCAGAGCTGCCTGTATTGTTGAAGCATTTATATTTTTTTCCAGCGCATAAGCAAGAGCCGCCAGCACATTATACGCATTATACAATCCGACCAAATTTGTTTTAAATTCAAAACCGTTTACGGTTATAACGGAACAATCTTTACCTACAAGAACCGATGCCGAATATTTCGGAGTTGGTCTTGCGTTTCCGCAATCACAATAATAATGCCCCTGCTGGGCAAAAAAACGTTTTGAATATTTTAACGGTCTGCCGCATATGCAATTAAAAACTTCTGTCGGAGCATTTGATTCATCAATAGGGTACGAATATTCAACTTTTTCAAATCCGTAGTATACCACATTTTCCCGATTAGAACCAAAATTTGCGACAAGAGGGTCATCTGCATTTAGTATAAGTATTGCATCAGGGTTTTTATCAATTCCTTTTTGGATAAATGATGCGGTTGTAGTGAGTTCTCCGTACCTGTCCAACTGATCTCTGAACAAATTCGTCACAACAAGATACTCAGACTTTATATAATCATATAATTTGTTCAGATACGCTTCATCCGACTCCAGAACAGCATTATCAAAACTTTTACCCGGTTTAACCGCAAGAGCAAAACTGTTTGCTATACCTGTCAGCATATTTGCACCTTTCAGGTTGTGCAAGACTTTCTTTTTATCCTGCTCCAAAATATGAGAAATTAGTCCTGAAGTAGTCGTTTTACCGTTAGTACCGGTTACGGCAACTACATCTTCTTTTATATATTTTTTACAATCTGCCAAAAATTGCGGATAAAATTTTAAAACAAGTTTTCCGGCAAGCGAAGTCCCCGAAGACTTTGAAAGCAATTTTATTGAGGCATATACAAACCTTGCAAGGATTAGAGATATATAAAATTTCAGATTATTCACCATAAATAGTCCTTTAAGCGTATTTTTAAATATAAAAAATACTATATAATGATAATACAAAATATAGGAAATTAAAAATGTATGTATTTATTGCAACAATTTTTATAGCCGAATTGATTATTGCCGGGGCTGTTGTTTTTCTGATACTTAATCTGGACAAAAAAGTAATTGCAATAACAGAACAGGCAAGAATCACGGGGAAAGAACTCCTTGACACAACCAAAGAAGTAAAAGAAATTCTTATATCAACCCAAAACGTTATAAATAACGCAATAAAATATATAGCAAAAAAGAAAAATGAATTTCGTCAGAAACTGATAAATTTAGCACTAATTTATGCTATTTTGATTATTTTCAAACTGAAATTCAAAAGAGCAGCAGAAGTCTTACAGTATGCACTTCTTGCAAAGGAAGTATGGAACAGGGTTCCGGTATAAAACGCTTGTCAAAAACCAAAAATATGATATAATTAACTCACAGAGGAAAGGAAGGATTATTATGTGCAAGAACAAATCGTTAGCATTCGGGCTGGGACTGCTTGCGGGTGTTGTCGGAGGAATTGTTGCAGGTGTACTATACGCACCAAAACCCGGCGAAGAATCAAGACAACAACTCAAAGATACCGCAATGGAACTTTATGAAAAACATTCCCCTGCGATTTCCGAAGCAAAAAAACAGGCATTAGAGTCTGTTGATTTAGCAAAATACAATTTGGAAAAACAATTCAGAAAATTTAACAATATGGTTAAGTCTAAAAAAATGCAAAAAGCAAAAGAACTTGAATCATATAATAATAAGCAGCAACATTAAACTTAACAGAAGGATTTACTGATATGGATTTTTCACAAATAGCTTTAAATAACGGATTGACTTTTCTGGCTTGGTCATCAGGCATTGTAATAATTATTGTGGCAGGATTCCTGTTAAAACTGATAATCGACTTATCGGCTTTAATAAAAAATCTGAATCAAACCTCAATTATGTTCAATACCGAACTTAAACCAACAATTGACGAATTACACGAAACCCTTCAATCCGTCAATAGCATCATAAAAAATACCGACAACAATATGGTCAGTATAAAAGATGCGGTAGAAAACACTTTTGGTAAAACAAAAGCAATCACAGGAACATTGTTCTCAGGTCTTATAAAAGGTTTTGGAACAATGTGGAGATTATTTACCGGCAAGTAGTAGTACAGAAGGTGAATAAAAAATTAAAAAAAACATATTATTATAACTGAAGAAAAGGAGTCAATATTATGTCAGCAACAAAATTTTTAGCAGGTTTTATAGTAGGCGGTGCATTAGGCGCGGTAGCAGGAATTCTTCTTGCTCCAAAATCAGGCAAAGAAACAAGAGAATTGCTTGTTAATTCAGCAAAAGATGCCGCACAGCGTGCAGATGAAACCGTAAAAGAAATTCAAAGCAAAGCAGACAGCGTAGTTGAAGAAATGCAGAAAAAAGGCGACGAAATCAGAGAAAAATTACAAAATCTGCTGGATAAGAAAACCGAAAGTGCCGAAGAACCGGCATAACATCTGTCAAAATATACTAAAAGAAACTCTTTATTCTGTTTATATGAATAAAGAGTTTTTTAGTAATTGTATAATATTTCAACAATATTTTTGCAGTTTTTACCACCAATTTGCATCATTATCACTTGGTCCAAAATTTACATATCCCCGTTGCTGAGCTCTTCTGTAGGATTCTTCACGTTCATAATGTTGTCGTCTTAATTCCGTTTTCTCCGCTTCTGTTAGCGGAATACGGGCAATTTCAAAATCTTCTTCACCTGGTAAAAAGCCAAATTCTCGCCTTATTCTAAAAAGGTGTCTCGTCTTTTCGTCCAATTGCTGCCTTACATAATCCCAATCTACTGGAACAGGTTTGTGTGTAGCTGAATTATCAGAAAAGTTTTCCATATAATCGCGCCATGATTGTCCAAAACTATCATCAATCGGTTCCTCGGATTCTTCGGGTTGTACGGCACCAACAGGACAAGAATTTTGGGGTTCCGATTCTTTTTCGCCAAAATGTTCAAAATAACGTTGCCATTCACTTCCAAAGCTATCATCTTTCTCATTATCAGAAGCACCTTTAAAGGAACAGCACCCTTTTATATTTGTTTTATTAAATTTCTGCGAAAAAAGGCTATTTTTACTGATAATTGGGGTTATTCGCATATTTTATCCTTTCAGGTTTAATCACATATACAACTAAAATTTAAAAAAGATTTTTTTTGCCACTAATTTAATAATTTTTTACAAAAATGATTCATACAGGCTTTTATACAACGATTTTAGTTAATATCACAGTTACACGTTTAATTTAAATTAATATTTTCAGATGGTTGACGGATTAACTTTGTCCACCGAGTTGTTTTCATGCTATAATCACATAGAAAAAGATATTATCAGGAGAGATTTTATGTTTGACGTAATTACTATCGGAAGTGCAACAATGGATGTATTTGTTGAATGCGAGGATGCAAATATCGTATCGGTTTGTTCAAAAGACAAAAAATCAGATTTCATGAGTTATCCGTACGGTTCAAAGGTTGAAATTACGGATTTTGCATCACGTGTTGGCGGAGGAGGAGTAAACACAGCATTTAATTTTTCTAATCTTGGTTTGAGCACAAGCGCAATATTTAAAATAGGCGACGATATATACTCTCAGGGCATAATAGAATCTTTTAAGACAACAAATGTTGATTTGTCAAATAAAATTCAGGATAACAATGACAGTACGGGGTTCTCAATAATTCTTGTCAGTTTTCAGGGTGACAGAACAGTATTGGCACACAGGGGAGCAAATGCCCATATAAAAAAATCAGAAATTAATTTTGATGCAATAAAAAACTCCAGGCTGCTTTATATTGCGCCTTTAAACGGGGACAGCAACAAGGTGCTTGATGATATAGTAAATTTTGCAAAAGAAAACAATGTCTATGTATGCTTCAATGCAGGTTCAACAAGCATTAAGAAAGGTTTTAACTACTTAAAGAAAATACTGGATACAGCCCAGATAGTTGTTATGAACAAAGAAGAAGCATCAATGGCAACGGGTATTCAGGTACGTCCCGACACAAGAGATATAAAATATTCGGATGAAATAATTCATCCCGATGTAAAAGAAATGCTAAACAAGCTAAAAGTTGCAGATTACCAGGTCATTGTTATAACTGACGGTAATCAGGGTGCATATGCCTACAACGGAGAAAATTATTTTTATTGTCCCGTATTCTCTGGCCCCGTTATTTCAACACTTGGAGCCGGAGATGCATTTGCTTCGACCTTCTGTGCAGCATTAGCAAGAACACACGGAGATATAGGCAAATCTTTGATGATGGCATCCGTAAACTCCGCAGGAGTAGTTTCTGAATTCGGCGCAACAAAAGGCTTGATGACATTCGAGAAAATCGAACAAAAACTGGCAGAAAATCCCGAATACAAATCAACAATTATATAATACTTTTTCAGGAAACTTCCTGTAATATGGCAGTTGATTTTAAACGCTTTGAGGAATGATTTTCAACATAGAATTTTAATATCTCAAAACATACGTTACACAGTTTTTCCGTTGCTTTTTCTTCGTATTCCGAAGTTTCATCAAATTCGGTATTTGCAAGTACAGACAAGTAATCCCGCAGTTTGTAATGCATAATAGCATGCAAGCCATAGTTTTCATTACAAATGTTACAAACAACACCGCCTAACTTTGAAGAAAAGAACATCTTTTCATTCACAATAGGCTTCCCGCAAATCAGACACTTATCCAGTTCAAGAGAAAACCCTGAAACTCTCATAATTTTTAACTGAAATTTTAATACGGTATTCAAGATTTTAATCTTAGATTCAGCTTTTGATACAGCATCCAGGGCTTCGTATAAAATATCATATACCGAGGCTGAGCACGGATCATCTTCAACCCCAAAATTACTTACCACTTCCGAAATGTACATAGAATAGAAAATTTTGTCCATGTCACTTCTTGTACGATAAAAGGTATTCAGAGCCTCCGCCTGGGATATCGTGCTCATATTTCTGCCTTCTCTTAGCATAAGCTTATTTGCAACAAACAAATCCATGCGGGCTCCGAGTTTACTCTTAGGCTTTTTAACCCCCTTTGCCACACAACGCATAAGCCCCTTATCTCTCGAATAAAGCACCATAATCTTGTCCGATTCACTCAGGCTGTACGCTTTTAAATTAATAGCATCAGTAACAAAACAACCTTTACCTGTCATCCTTAGTAACCGTCATCTTCTAACGGGTCCTGCGAACCTCTGAATACACCTTTTATCATTTGAGCAAGCTCAATCTTATCATCAGAAAATTCCATTGCAACTTCTTCGGAAATAAGTCCGTTAGAATACAGGTTATATAAAGACATATTCATGGTAATCATAGAGTTAAAGGTACCCTTTTTAACCAAATCATAGACATTATCTAACTGATCTTTTTGAATAAAATCTTTTACCGTCGGAGTAACAACAAGAACCTCACAAGCCGGACGTCTGCCGCTTCCGTCTTTCAAAGGAACGAGCTTCTGAGAAACAGTTCCTCTCAGCAGTGATGCCAGTTGGCTGCGAATAACGTCCCTGTCTGAGGGTTCAAACATGTTAATAATTCTTGAAACGGTCTGAACGGCATCATTTGTATGGATTGTTGAAAATACGAGGTGACCTGTTTCAGCAGCTTTCATCGCAGCATT
>DBXD01000004.1:0-983 GCA_002309425.1 Cyanobacteria bacterium UBA1221 | reverse complement strand
TATTTAACACCGTCAGGGAAAGATGCCGTATCCAGCAATATCTGACGCTGTGAAAGAATACATTTTTTGTTGGTAAAAATAAATTCTATCGGGTCTTCAACCGTAATAATATGTTTTGGATAAGTTGCATTTATATAGTCGATAATTGAAGCAATAGTCGTAGATTTACCGGCACCGGTAGGACCTGTGACAAGAACCAATCCATGATTCAGATTAGCAAACTGCTCAATCGTAGCAGGCAAATTAAGTTCCGTAATTTTAGGAACATAGTAAGGAATAAGACGGATAACCAACTTGTTTTTACCGAGCTGTCTGGATAAATTTACACGAAAACGTGAAACTCCGGGAATTTCATACGCAAAGTCCAAATCATACACATTATCCAGATTATCTTTTGCACTTCGGGGTAGAAGGGCATCATATGCTCTATCTACATCATCATCAGATAAGACAGGCATGTTAATCTTTAATATACGACCGTCTTTTCTGACGGTAGGGTGTTCCCCGACTGCCAAATGCACATCGGACGCGCCTATGGCAACGGCTTTTCGTAAAAAATCTTCAATATCGAATTCCATAACTATCCTACTTTGTATCTCTCTTCTGCATAAAATTATAACATTATATAGATACTTTGACAATAGCACCTAAGGTAACAAGACTACTAAAACTATAAATATAGGACTATTTTAGATTTTTTGCGAGAAAACATTAGTGTAACATACAAAAAAATAAAGTTAACATTTCTTAATATTTTGAATTAAAATGACAATTTTTTCGGCATGAAAAACTTTATATAAATGTAAGGGAAATAAAAAGACAAAAAAAGGAAATAATAGGCGAAAATTTATTGATAAACTTTATACTCTCTCTCTCTTAATATCCTCGTGTTTATTTAATGTTGCCAACTTTGGCAACTTTTTTTTGCCCGCCGAGCAGAGGTATGACTCTGAGTGTAACGAAGAGGAAAGTCGAACAACTAT
>DBXD01000009.1:35284-56099 GCA_002309425.1 Cyanobacteria bacterium UBA1221 | reverse complement strand
TCTGCGTCGGCAGAGTGCCAATCGCCTGTGCTATAAATTTGTAATCGTGCCCTATTTTGGAAACTTTGTTTCTGAAATGTTTTTTTGACACTAAAAAAAGGCGACACCCAGATTCGAACTGGGGGATAAAAGCTTTGCAGGCTTCTGCCTTACCACTTGGCCATGTCGCCTTCTCTATGCCTATTCATAATACGAAACACATAAACCAATGTCAAGACTAAATTATGCCATTACTTTTTTCACAATGTCCTCTGCCGTAATCTTTAAACAGTCTAACTTATCACAAGTTACTAACCGCCTTTCCCATAAGCACGGCTTTAAAGGACAATCATCATTTGCTTTTATTGCTATAACACTCTCCGATTTTGGTATAAGTTTATTATCATCGGTAGGTCCAAATATCACATATGTCTTTGTTTTTAATGCAACCGCTACATGTAATGGCGCAGAATCCGAACATATAAATTTTTCAACCCCGGATATCAACTCGCCCAAATCTTTCATTGATTTTGTTTTCCCATAATAATTTACAAAATTTTCAGACTCCCTGCAATTTATTGTATTTAGTATTGTGTTTATACATTCATCATCATCAGGTCCGCCTGCAAGAATTACTTTTTTACCGCTTTCAACTAATTTATCAATAACAGAAGCCCAAACATCAGCCCCTATTGTTTTTATACAACCTTTTTTAACACTCATTTTACTTACGCCCGGGTGGATTAATACGGTATTTTCCTGTACCGGCTGCGGTTTTATGTTAAGAACGGGCAAAACTGTTTTGTGCTGGGTTATTGGTGTAACCAAATCGTGATACATTGCGCAGGCATACTGATTTTTATTCAGTTTTACGGCATGAGTCAAAAGTTTTTGACTCAATTTTCCCGTATCATATCCGTATCTTTCTTTTATCCCCGTGAGCCACAATAATATACTTATAAACTTGTTCCCCCCGGATGATATGACCAGGTCAAATTTTCCGAATCTTGCAAGAAAAATAAGTTTTATAAGTTCAAAATATTTTTTCCCGCCTTTTATATCAATCAAAAAAAGTTCGTCTATAATATCTGTTAAATCTCTGACGCTCTTGCTTCTCGGCTCTAATGCCAGAGTGATTTTGCTGTCGGGAAATTCTTTCTTTAATGATATTAATGCGGGTAAGAAAAATATTTCATCTCCAATCCCGCCAAAATTTATTGCCAAAATATTCTTATCCATATCCGGATTATAGCATAAACCTTAAAAACGTGATATAATTTTCTTATGGTAAACAGAGTAACGACAGCAACAATAATCGGACTCAATGCCCATAAGGTTGATGTAGAAATAGATACAACACACGCACTTCCCGCAATATCTATTGTCGGATTACCTGATGCTGCAGTTAATGAAGCCCGTGACAGAGTCCGTTCCGCAATCAGAAATTCCGGTCTTACTTTCCCATCAGGCAGAGTAATAGTAAATCTTGCTCCTGCCGACCTGAAAAAAGAAGGTTCTAATTTCGATTTACCGATAGCTGTCGGAATACAACTTGAAGAAGAAGTTATAACTCAGGAGGCTGTCAAAACATACGGCTTTATCGGGGAATTATCGCTTGATGGCGGTATAAGGAAAGTAAACGGGGTTTTACCTCTTGTTATGGGGTTAAAAGAATTTGGAATAAAGAATGTAATTGTTCCGAAAGATAATGCAAAAGAGGCGGCTCTTGTCGGCGGAATTAACGTTTACGGGGCGGAATTTTTGAGCGAAGTTATTGCGCATTTTACTGATACTCCGCTTGAACAGACAAAAGTTGATATAACAAAATATTTGCAGGAGGGTTTTGAACAGGATTACATCTATGATTTTAAAGATGTGAAAGGTCAGCAAAAAGCAAAAAAAGCCTTAGAAATCGCTGCCGCAGGCGGTCATAATATGCTGATGTTCGGCTCTCCCGGTTCAGGTAAAACCCTGATGGCAAAATGTTTGCCGTCAATTCTCCCGCCGCTTGAACTTTCTGAGGCCTTAGAATTGACAAAGATATACAGTATTTGCGGCATGCTGTCTGAAGAAGAACCTCTGGTAAAGTTAAGACCGTTCAGACCTGTTCATCATACCGCTTCACCTGTCGGAATTATTGGCGGAGGGACAAATCCTAAACCAGGTGAGATTACTCTGGCGCACAGAGGTGTTTTATTCTTGGACGAGATGGTGGAATTTCCAAGAAATGTTCTTGAAGTATTAAGGCAGCCGCTTGAAGATGGGGAAGTCGCAATATCAAGAGCAAAAACTTCAATAAAGTATCCCGCAAAGTTTATTCTTCTGGGTGCAATGAATCCATGTCCCTGCGGATATCTTGGGGATAAGCAAAAACAATGTACATGTTCAGAGTTTCAGATACAAAGATATCTGGCAAAACTTTCCGGACCGCTGCTAGACAGGATTGATTTGCAGATTGAAGTCCCGCGGCTGACATCTGATGAACTTCTAAACCACAAGGAGCAGGAAGAATCTTCTGCTCAGATTAGAGAACGTGTGATAAAGGCAAGAAAAATTCAAACGGAAAGATACAAAAATGACGGAATTTTAACTAATTCGGAATTAACTCCAAAATTGGTAAAAAAATACTGTCAGATTGATAAATCGGCAGAAGAGATGTTTCGTATAGCAATCGTGAAGTATCAGTTATCAGGCAGACGATATGACAGGACTTTGAAGCTTGCAAGGACTATCGCTGATTTGGACGGTTCTGAAATAATTACTCAGACACATTTGATGCAGGCTTTGCAATATAGAATGTTTAATCAAAACTGCAAATAATAAAAAGAGGCTCTTTGGTGTGTGACAGAACCTCTTTTCTTTGTTTTATTTTGTAATGTGAGTTAGTTATTTAAGTAATCTTTTTAATATAAAACATGTTTTTTTACTTTTTTGCTAGTTGTGCTTGCAGTAAAAACAAGATTTCTTACAAACACTTGATTACAGCTGTGAAACCCGCCTTTAATATTTGTTAATATTTAATGAGGGTAACATATGCAAAAAGTTTACATGTTTTTTTTTTTATGTTATGTGTTATAATACTGGTTGGGTAGGACAATTTATTAAGGACCGTGTATTTGAAAGTTTCAAATGTATATAAGATGATATTAGCGCTGGCAGTATGTGTATTTATGCCGGTGTCAGGCATGGCGGAGGAAGGTTATTTCCCCAGTATAGCAGCGCAGAATGCACCTGAAGTTCAGCCTTCCGTAATGGAAGTTGTCGGTGATAATCATGAAGATGCCAATGTAAAATATTTAAAAGATGTCGAAATTCACGGCATAAATGTCGTTTCTGAAAACGAAGTTTTAACAAGGCTAAACTTACATAAAGGTGATGTATATAGCAGAAATGCAGTCCAGGAAGGCTTGCAGCATGTATTTGAAACAGGCTATTTTACACAGAAAATGAGAGCAATTCCGATAAATAATCCTGACGGAACTGTCACATTAAAGATTATTTTGGAAGAAAATGCCCCTATTACCGATTTCACAATAGAAGGTAATACGGTTGTTTCTACCGAAGAGATAATAGAGCCGTTGTTACCCTTAAAAGGAAAACCTCAGAATATTACCCAGCTCAATGAAGCTTTGGAAAAGATTAACACAGTATATCAAAGCAAGGGATATATTCTTTCCCGTATAGAATCGGTTACGGATGATCCTGACGGGACTGTTAATATAAAAATAAAGGAAGGTACAATAAATTCTATTGCGATTTCCGGCAACAGAAAAACAAAAGACTATGTCATAGAAAGAAATATTTTGACTGAGCCGGGAGTTGTTTATAACGAAAATCAAATTAAACAGGATTTGGTAAGACTTTTTGCAACACAGGCATTTAAAGATGTAACGAGAGAAATTGAGCCTTGTGAAGAAGATCCGGATACTTATGATATAACAATAAATGTTGAAGAAGCAAGGACTGCATCAATAAGCGTTGGTGCCGGTTTAGACTCGGCAACAGGTTTGTTTGGTAACGTAGGTATCGCAAACAATAACTTCAGAGGGTTGAATCAGAGAATAGCCCTTACAGGTACGGTAGGTTCAGGTACTATTCTTAATGACTCATCAATAAAACGCAGAATGAATACCCAGGTAGAATTGAGTTTCTTTGAACCGCATTTCCTGAATGCTGATACTTCGCTGATGTCAAAGTTGTATTATAGAGATTTCGGGTCTTATCAGGTCCCGCTGGCGATAGAAAGAAGAATCGGCGGCGAGATGACCCTTGCTCATAAGATGAAACGTAACAGAAACCTGACATCAACTTTCTCGCTCGGAGTTGAAAATGTAGATGTTAAGGAAGGCAATTACTCAAGAATCAAGAGTATGTATTCAAGGTATAATATACCGATAAGGCGCCGTGCCGAGCAGCTTGAAGGCGGTTTGTTCCTGTCGTTGAGTCCTGCGTTAGTGTATGATACACGTGATGCCGGTGTCGTTACAAGAAAAGGTACGATTGCAAATATTAGATTTGATGAGAATTTCGGACTTAACGGATTTGATAAAACTCACGGTAAGCTTTCAGGTTCAATTAAACAGTATATTCCAATCGGCAGAAAATCTTCGTTCTCGCTTATGGCACGTGCCGGCGGGAAAATTCACGGCGACGATATGCCTGAAGTTATGGCGTATCGTTTAGGCGGACCTTATTCTGTCAGAGGCTTCAAGATGAGCGGTGTCGGTACCGGTAGTGCTTTTGTAATGGGTTCTGCTGAATTTGCGACACCTATACCGTTCCTTGACAGAACAAAATTATCAAAATCAAAACTCGGTACATCATTCCTCAACAACATAAGGCTGACAGCATTTGTTGATGCCGGAAAAGTTTTTGACGGAACAATATCTTCCAAATTGTATGACAGACCTATGTACGGTGTAGCGGCAGGTGTCGGACTAAAACTTTATGTTCCGGGTATGGGACCGTTGTCTATCGACTATGGTATTCCATTTACACCGGTCGGGGACCACGGTTCGAAAAACGGATACTTTACGTTTGGTGTAGGCGACTTTTTATACTAAATTTAATAACTTTTAAAATAACAGATTCAGGAGGTCTTATGAAAAATTTAAAATTAGTTTTAGCATTAATAGGATGCGGATTGGTTCTCGGCAGTGTAAATCAGGCTTATTCCGCAAATGTCGGATATATTGATTACGGCAGAGTTCAGGATGAATATCCTTTGGCACAGCAGGCAATAAGAGAAGTCGATTCAAAGGCTCTTGAATTGCAGCAGTTTATGGTTGATAAAGAAAAACAATATAAGGCTTTGGATACACCATTAAAGAAACAGAACTTTGAAGATGCAACAAGCCGCGAATTAGATGCAAAACAAGATGAATATGCCCGTTTGAGAAATCAAAAAGAAGAAATGGTTTTCAACAATATTCAGGCTGCTGCAAAGAAAGTTTTGGTTGAGCAGAATCTTGATGCAATAGTTGATTATAGAGTAATTTTTGTCGGCGGTGTTGATGTAACGGATCAAATTATTCAAAAACTCAGAAGCGGAAATTAATAATGAGAATTGTTGATATAATCGACAAAAAGAAAAAAGGTTACGAATTAACTAAGGAAGAAATAAATTATTTTATTTCTTCCTTAGTTGATAAAAGCATGCCTGATTATCAGACGAGCGCCTGGCTTATGGCGGTTTGGTTTAAAGGTATGACAGAGCAGGAAACAGCTGATTTAACCGAGGCAATAATAAATTCCGGTGAAAGAATCGACTTTGGAGATTTGGCAGATAAAATTGTTGATAAGCACTCCACCGGCGGAGTCGGAGATAAGGTTACGATTACTCTTATCCCCTTACTTGCTGCTGCCGGAATACCTATAGCTAAATTATCGGGAAAAGGGCTGGGACATACCGGCGGGACTATTGATAAGCTGGAATCAATACCCGGATTTTCATGCAACCTGAGTGTAGCCCAATTAATAAGTCAGGTTGAGGATATAGGTATTGCAATAGGAAAACAAACAGGAAATTTGACTCCTGCTGACGGAATCCTGTACGCGCTCAGAGATGTAACGGCGACTATTGACTCTATGCCGTTAATAACCTCCTCTGTTGTATCAAAAAAAATTGCTGCCGGTTCAAATAATATTATTCTGGATGTAAAATACGGCTCCGGGGCATTTATGAAAACTCCCGAGGATGCAGTAAAATTAGCAAATCTGATGGTTACAACAGGGAAAAGACTCAATAAAAATATAACGGCGGTTGTGACATCAATGGAAGAACCTCTCGGCAGGGCGGTTGGAAATTCAATAGAAATAATAGAATCTTTGGAATTTTTGAAAGGTAATATCGTTGAGGGTGATATTGCAGAATTAACTTATGATTTTGCTGTTATTGCCCTGCTGCTTACAGGAAAATTTGATAACGAAGGCGTGGCAAGGAGTTATCTAAAAGACCTTATTCATAGCGGAAAAGCTCTGAATAAATTTAAAGAGTTAATAAAGGCTCAGGGAGGAACTCCGGATATAACGGATGATTACAGTTTGTTTGCTCAGCCTAAATATAAGGCAGAAATCAAATCGGAAATATCGGGGTATGTCCAAAAAATTGATGCCTTTAAAATTGCGTATGGCTGCAAACTTCTGGGTGCAGGCAGGGAAAAGAAAGACGATTTGATTGATTACAGCGTAGGTGTATTTTTGAATAAGAAATCAGGTGAATACGTAAAAGAAGGGGAAACTCTTTACACAATATATTCAAATGATGAAGAAAAGACATCTTTATGCAGACAATATTGTGACAGTGCTTTTGAATTTAATCAGAAAGTGCTGAACAAGGAAAAATCTATATATGCAGTTATAAAACCATAGTTTAGGAGGTATATTGTGAGAAATAACAGAATACAATATGTGATAAAGAGTTGTTCGGGGGAAGATACTCAGGAACTGCAAAATATGCTGAATGAAATGACCATGAGCGGTTGGGAATTATACAGTATGACAGAGGTTGAAGCTGAGGACGGCGAAATTAAATATAATTGCATATTTATATCAGAAACAGGAGGCAAAGAAGATGAGTCGCAGGGCGATATAATCAGCGTAGAATCTTTTAAAAGCCAAATGGAGAAGATGTTGTCATCACAGCTAACGCCTTACGAAAATTGTATAGATATTCAGTCAAAGATTGCAAGTCAGCAGAGAAAAATATCCAAGATTAAGTTTGAATTGGAGGGTGAAGCTCCGGCTTCCGTAAAAAGAAAGAATTTGAACGACAGAATATCGGCCGGTATAAAAGAATTAGAAGAATTAAAGCAAAAACTCTCAAGAGCGACATCTCCTGATGTGATGTATTCAAGGCTCAGAGCTGATAAGTTGTCCATAAATTTGAGCGAGGAATTATTGGATTATGTAAATTCCGAAAAAGATTTTTGTGATGAAGATTTGGTAGCGGCAACAGTAAAATCCAGATTAAATCTGACTGACAAATACGGATATATTTTACCTAAAGTTATTTTTAAAGATGATGAAATGCTTAATCCGTATGAATTTTCTATAAAAATAAGAGAGTCCGTTGTACACAAATCATGCGTATATCCCGATTATGCAATGTTTTTTGTAAAAGATATTCACCTTGAAAAAAATCCTAAAGATTCTATTACCGATGTGGATGATATTACAGGTGAAAAAATAATCTGGATAAAGAAAGAGCAAACAAAAGATTTCTGGGAGAAAGGTCTTTCAGGTTCCGAATATATAACAAGAGTTCTTGAATTTTATGCGGTCAAATATGTTGATGAACTTTTGGATTATGCGGAAGTTGACAAATATATAGATGTTGTAGAAGAAGAGAATCCTTTCCTTGTAGACAATCTTATTCCGGATGCTGTTTCAGAGGCGGATTTAAAATACATCCTGACCAGTCTGATTAAAGAAAGAGTTTCTGTAAAAGATATTGTTTATATTTTTGAAAAACTTAACGACTTTGCAGATCAATGTCCGAGAGCAGATTTGCTGGCAAAAATTCGTTTGGCGCTTTCAAAACAGATATGCCGACCGCTTGCTAATGAGGAGGGCGTAATCAGTGCTTTTGAATTAAGTGACACTACTTACGAAGAATTTGTTCCTGGTGTCGAAGAGGATGAAAGTTATGTTGTAAAGATAGACAGCGAATTTGCGGAAAAACTTGCCTCTAAAATTATAAAGAAGGCTAAAAAGTGTGGTATAGCTTCTCCTGTATTAGTTGTACCAATGGAAATCAGGGGGCTGTTTTTCTCATTATTATCGGTGTATCTGAACAATATTACCGTTATAAGCAGAGAAGAAGTCGGTTATAATTATTCTTTGGATGTAATTGCTTCTATATAATAATGACTAACGTTTGACGATTATTATTTTGTGGAATAAAATAAAATTATGAGGAGAGTTTTATTTATAACTTTAATATTGGTTGCAGCCATTGTAACCGGTTCCGGTTATACATTTGCCAAAGATAATACAAAAGAGGTAAATCCGGGCATTATACAATCGGAAAATGAACCGAGTGAAACTCAGGCCGACCCGATTTTGCCGAGTATTTTTATTTGGCAAACTCCGGATGATGACGAATCCTCAACCGCAACAGAGGATAACATATACGGGTATGATTATGATTCTGTGAATGATAATACTTATGGCTATGTTGATGATTTGTACGTTGCAAATTATGATACCGTTCAGCTAAAAGGGTATTTGGACTATATTGATGACAGTGATGCAATTGGGCTTAAAAATAGTGATAATACAATGGCTCTGAATATAAGAGTTCCTCAGAAATTTCAATCAAAAAAAATATACAAAAATAGTGCGAATTTGCCGAATACGACTTTTTCAAGAAATATATACGGCAGATCTTCTGACTTGCAATACAATATTGCACCGTTGGATTTTTCAACAGAGTTGAAGCAGGGCGGATTTTCTGTCGGAACTTCATATAATGAAAGTATTGATTATGCTGATTTAGGCTTTACTGCATCTTTTTTCACAAAGTATGAGAACAGATATTTTGCACTTAGTACATCGTATGATAAAGTTTCAGGGGTTTCTTATTCTGATAATATAGATAAATTTTCATTTAGCCCTGAAATAAAATTGAGCAGACATATTTCCATAAGGGATATATTAACATCGGATATAACAAGGAACCGCAGGAAGAACGAAGTTGTTTTATCTATAAAGCCTTGTATTGATGATAAGGTCAGATTTGAATTCGGTGCGGGACAAATATTTGATGAAAACAGTGTGCTTCTCCGATCTCAGGTAAAATTTTCAACACAGTATAAATGGTAAAATAAGTATAGACAGTTGCTTAAATTTCTAATATAATAGTTTTAGGAGTCAGGCAATGGAAAATTTGCAGCAAGAAAATAACAATATACCATCCGGCATGCAGGATAATGCCGGTGAGGATTTGTTGCTGAATCATAATATCGCAAAAAAAGTTAAGGACAAATCTAAAAAACATAAACGTAAAATTGCTTTTTACTACTCTTTTTTGACATTTGTTTTGTTATTTTGTCTTATTCAGGTAGGTTTTAGCGTAATACTGAATACTTCAAAAATAATTGCATACAGAAGTAAGATAAAAACAATGACAAAAGTTCGGGATGAAGCAGAGCAGCGCAATAAAGACCTGAAAAATGATATAAAACTCTTTTCAAAAGCTTCAAGCCTCGAAGAAATAGCACGTAACAATTTGAAGATGGCCGGAAATAAAGAAATTTTGGTTATAATAAATAAAAGTCAGCCGAAACAACCGCCTCAAAACAAAAGTAAAAAGAAATAGTATTGGTGATAAATGGAAAATGAAGAAATTCTAAATTATATAAAAAGAGCTTTTGAACTGAGAGAGCAGGAATGTTATAAACAAGCTGTTGAAATGCTTTATAAGGCTTTGAACCTTGAACCTGATAATATTGATATTATGTATCAGCTTGGTGAAGTATATTTTCTGATGGAAAATTATACCCGGGCAATTCAGTATCCTGAGCAAATTCTTTCATTTGAACCAAATAATATTCAGGCTTTAAATTTATTAGAAAAAATATATTTAAATCAAAATAACTTATATTCGGCAAAAGAAACGGCAGAAAAATTATATTCTGTTGAAAAAAATGATAAGAATTTGGCAAATTTAATTAGAATATATGGTTTGCTCGGATTATATGATGACATAGAAATATATAAAGACCAAATAGCGGGGAATCCAAACTGTTTGTATGAGTATGCAAAAATTTTGCATAAAAAAAATGATACGGAAAATTCCTTGCGCTATGTAGAAATGGCATTGGAAAAAGAGCCGGAAAATGAAGAATATATTGTTTTAAAAGGGCAAATATTGTACGATTCCGGAAAACAGGACGAGGCTTTGGAGCTGTTTGAAAATTTCGATAATAATACTCATAATCCTGACGTACAAAATTATAAGGGTCTTTTTGCACTGGACAGAATGGATTTTGTTGAAGCGGTTAAGTTTTTTTCAAAAGCAATAAATATTGATAAGCATAATGCAAAATATTATTACAACCTTGGTAATGCGTATTTTTTGAACGGATGGCTTGAAGAAGCCGTATCCGCATATAAAAACGCAATTATGCATGCTCCCGAAAATCTTGATTACAGATACTCTCTGGCGTATTTGTATATAAATAATTCGCAATTTGACAAGGCTCAGAGTGAGATTGAGATAATTCTTTCAAAAGAACCTAATCATCCCGGTGCAAATGTTATAAAAAGCTTATTACTATTTAATAAAGGAAATATTTTAGATGCGGAAAAGGTAATTCTCTCAAATATCGAGAACGGATATGATGATGATTATACATTATGCACATTTGCTTTGATAGAAAAAGATTTGGGTAAATATGATTTGGCTGAAAAGTATCTGGCAAAAGTTATTGAAAGAAATCCTGAAAACCTCAGTCATAAGTGTGATATGTGTGATTTATACGTATGCCGTAAAGATTATCAAAAAGCAATGAGTATTGCGGATGACATTGTAAATGCTGATGAGAATTATATTGCGGGGTATATTTCAGGTGCATATGCTGCCCTGGCTGCAGAAGATGAAGAAAAGCTGAAGAATTATGCCCAAAATATTCTTGCTATTGATATAAACTGTGCTCAGGGTTATTATTTTCTTGCCCTTGCAAGGAAAATGGAAAATGATTTGGATGAAGCTTTGGAATGTATGAAACGGGCGATATTGCATGACGTCAATAATCCGAAGTATTATGCGGAAACGGCAAAATTGTACGAATTACTTGATGACTATAAAACGGCTTTTGAGTACGCAAAGGAAGCGGAAAGTATATGTGATTCGGAAGAGTATAAAATTTTGTACAAAAAATATGCTGCTTTATCCAGAAAATAAGGTTTTTAATTTGACGAAAAAATAAATATCAGTATAATGTAAATATTAGTCAAATATGTAGAATGGCGGAGAGTGATAAATGGATTTCAGAAAAATATTATTGACCCTGTTTATAATTGTTATGGCAATTCAGCACCGGGTTGCGGCATCGGAAAATATTATTATTCCGGATAATTTCCCCGAAAAGTATGACAAAACGTATGTGGAACAAATAATGCCGCTTTATAAGGCTGTGAGCAAAGACCCTGTGGTTATGGTGGCCTTAGATATGATGAAGGATACCAGCGGGGATTATTCCAGAAATGCTATTATGGGCAGCAATCTGAGTCAGCGCCCAATGAAAGTTGAATTTCGTAATCTCAGTGAAATAAATATGGATTATTCAAATTTTGATGCACTGGGCTGGAAAAAGGGGAAAAATTTGTTTATATATATAAATGCAAAACACAAGGATGCTCCGCCTCAGGCCTTGGCGGCACTACTTTCCCACGAAGCCCTTCATCAGGATGAGACAAATTCTATTGCGGAAGAAACCTATGCCTGGACTATGGAAGCTGTCGTTTGGAGTGAGATTTTGCGCTCATATCCTGATTGCGAAAAAGATATTCATCCGCTTGTTAAAAGAGAAAATAACCTAAAGAAAATGTTTGATAAAGGTAATCAGACAAATAAATACATTAAAAAGGAAATAAAAATAAACCCCGGTTACAAAGGTTTACCTCAGACTTCACCGGGCTTTGAAGATTTGTAAAAAAATGAATAGTTAAAAGAACTACTTAAAAAGTATATTGATTATGAAATCTTATTGATGTTTAATACTGGTATGAAGAGTACAAAAGTTTATATATTTATCATTATTGCGGTTGCTTTATTTTGCTTAAATAAAGTGTTCATGGTCGTTAATAATCCTGTTGCGACCCGTGATGACGAATTGATAAATCATGAGTTTGTATCTTCACAAAAACTGGTAGATAATACATGGAATCTGGTTCGAAAAAATTATTATGACCCGACAATGAACGGGCAGGACTGGTCAAGGTGGAAACATCATTATTACAATAAAATTAAAAATGATGAAGATGCAAAAGTGGCAATTGACACCATGCTTGCAAGTCTTAATGACCCGTATTCGAGGTACATGAATAAAGAAGAATATAGCGATCAAAATACATCAATAAATTCGAGAATATATGGTATAGGTGTTAATATAGCTTCAATTTCAGGAAAAATAGAAATTGTAAACGTCATAGAAGGTACACCTGCTCAGGTATCTAATTTGCAGGCAGGGGATATTATTTTGGATATTGACGGTAAGGATGCGAGCGGATTATCGGTATCCGAAGTGGCAAATCTTGTCAGAGGACCTGTAAATACTGTGGTTCAGCTCACAATATTAAGAAATAGTGACAAATTTATCAAAAAAATTGTCAGAAAAGAAATAAAAATAAAAACGGTAAAAAGTTCGGTTAAAGATAAAATCGGATATATTCAAATCAGCAGCTTTATCGGCTCAACTACTCCGAATGAGTTTTTGGAAGCTGCGGAAAAAACAAAAGATACGGAAGGTCTTGTCATAGATTTAAGAGGGAATACAGGCGGACTTTTACCTAATGCTATCTTTATTGCAAATTTATTCATTCCTGAGGGGAACCTTGTCAGTATAGTCGGCAGAAACGGTTATAAATATGATATACAGGCTCAGGCAACTGATTTTGAAATAAAAAAACCTGTGGTAATTTTGGTTGACGGTGCAAGTGCGAGCGCAAGCGAGATATTTTCAGGTGCAATGAAAGACTATAACAGAGCAAAACTTATAGGTACAAGAACGTATGGTAAAGGTATGGTTCAAAAAATTATTCCGTTGGAGAATGAAACAGGTTTGAATCTTACAATCGCAAAATATTTAACTCCGTCAGGTACTGATATTAATAAAAAAGGTATTGAACCAGATTACGAAGTCCATTTTACCGAAAAAAACATCAGAAATCAGGAGGACGTGCAACTTAATGCCGCACGTAATATCTTGACAAAGATGATAAGTCAGAATTAATTTTTGATAAAAAAAGAGTTCGGCAGCTGACCGAACTCTTTTTTAAATTGTTAATTTTAATATTAAAACTATACGTATATTTCATAAGCATGGTCTACCAATGTCATATCCAAATTTTAGTTTGGAATGACATTGAACTTACCAGCTTGCTTTTGTAACACCCGGAAGTAAACCTTCGTGTGCCATTTTTCTAAGACAAATTCTGCAAAGACCGAAATCTCTGTGATAGCCGTGAGGACGTCCGCAGATTGAACATCTGTTATGAAGTCTTACTGCCGGATATTTTCCTGCTGCTACGAGAGCTTCTCTTTTTAGTTCTTTGTCTATCATCGCTTTTTTAGCCATGAACTATTTCTCCTTTTTACTTATTCATTCCTTTGAAAGGCATACCTAATAATCTCAATAATTCTCTTGCTTCATCATCAGTTTCAGCAGTTGTAATAATTGAAACGTTCATACCTTTTACAAGATCAACTTCTTCATACGTAATTTCAGGGAAGAGTGATTGCTCTTTCAGACCGAGTGTATAATTACCACGTCCGTCAAATGCTTTTGCACTAATACCTCTGAAGTCACGAATACGAGGGAATACAACGCAGATTAACTTTTGCAAGAAATCATACATTCTTTCTCCTCTGAGTGTTGCCATAGCACCAACCGGCATCCCTTCTCTTAACTTGTAAGATGCGATTGATTTTTTAGCTTTTGTTACAACACATTTTTGACCTGCAATTTTAGTTAATTGAGCTTCAATAGCTTCGGCAATCTTTGAGTTGTGAGAAGCCTCACCAACACCCATATTTAAAACGATTTTAACTAATTTTGGAACCTGTAAATCGTTTTTGTAACCGAATTTCTCTTTTAAAGCTTTTTTAACTTCCTTATCGTATTTTGTTTTTAAACTTTCTGTTTTTGTCATTTTGTTTTCCTCAATTCTAGCGATGTATATGTTTATCCGGGATAAACCTTACACATCTAATTGTTCTCCACATTTTTTACATACACGAACCTTTTTGCCGTCAACAACAGCATGTTTGATTCTGGTAGGTTTTTCGCAAGCCGGACATACAACCATAACGTTTGAAGAATCCAAAGGAGCTTCCATCTTAATTAAGCCGCCCTGAATCCCCATCATAGGTTGAGGTCTTTGAGCTTTGGTAACCATGTTAACACCTTCAACAACTACCTTTGATTCAGCAGGTATTGATTTTTTGATGTTACCCATTTTACCTTTATCTTTGCCTGCAGTGACAACTACTCTGTCGCCGGTTTTTACGTGCAAGCTGTTTTTCTTTTTATCTGCCATTTTTTTATCCTTTACAATTTCCTGTATTACGAAACAAATTCGACCTTGATTTTGTTTCTGTTTCTTTAGTCACTAAATAACTTCAGGAGCCAAAGAAACTATCTTCATGTAACCCTTATCACGAAGTTCACGGGCAACCGGTCCAAAAACACGGGTTCCGCGGGGGTTACCGTCTTTGTTGATAATAACTGCTGCATTTTCATCAAATCTGATAACAGAACCATCCTGACGTTTAATATCAGCTTTTGTTCTTACTACAACAGCACGTACAACTTCAGATTTTTTAACGGTCATATTAGGAGTTGCATCCTTAACTGTTGCAACGATTTCATCTCCTACTGCCGCAAATTTCTTATTTGAGCTGCCCATAACACGGATGCATAATAACTGTTTTGCACCTGTATTATCAGCGACTTCAAGTCTTGTTTCTTGTTGTATCATTTTTCTGTTTCCTTATTGTTTAATTTACTTTCGACCTCTCATTACTCTTTGGTAATGTTGTCTGCACAATTCAATGTGCTTTTTCTCATCCGAATTACTTGGCTGCTTCAACTACTTCTGCCAAAGTCCAGCGTTTGTCGCCGGAAATAGGACGGGATTCAACGATTCTTACAGTGTCGCCTATGTTGCAGACATTGTTTTCATCGTGAGCCTTGTAGTTTTTATTAGATTCAATAATCTTTTTGTATTTCGGATGTGAAGCATATTCAGCAACTCTGACTACAATAGTCTTATCCATTTTGTTACTTACTACTATTCCTTGTTTTTCTTTCTTAGGCATTCTTTACCTCCGCTGCTGCTGCAGCTTTTTCATTAATTACAGTTTTTGCTTGAGCTATTAAGCGTTTTGTTTTAGATACGAGAGCCGTATTTTCCAAACCTGCAGTTGCAAGCTTCATTCTGTGGTCTAACAACTCTTTTTTCCAATCAATGATTGCACTTTTTAACTCTTCAACTGTTTTTTCGCGCATTTCACTTAATTTCATTGTTATTTTCCTTTTAATTTACTTATGCTTCAAGTTTAGACTTTTCAATAACTTTAACTTTGATAGGAAGTTTTTGTGCTGCAAGTTCCAAAGCGTTAACTGCAACGTCCCTGTCGAAATATTCAAGTTCGAAAAGTATTCTGTTTGGTTTAACTACCGCAACCCAGTATTCCAGATTACCTTTACCTGAACCCATACGAGTTTCAGCAGGTTTTGCAGTAATCGGTTTATCCGGGAAGATTTTTATCCAAACATTACCGCCACGTTTAATCTCACGAGTCATTGCACGACGTGCAGCCTCGATCTGACGGCTGGTTATCCAACCAGGTTCCAAGGCCTGTAATGCATAAGAACCAAACTCGAGTTTAGTACCTCTTGTTTCATGTCCTTTCATTCTGCCTTTCATCATTTTACGATATTTAGTTTTTTTAGGCTGTAACATTTTATTTACTCCTGTTAATTAGTTTACTTATCTTTTTTACTTAGCCTCTGTAGTTTCGATAGCTTTTCTTCTGCGGCGCGGAGCTCTTTCAGAAGCATTTTCTTTACTACTTTTAGCTTTGATATTCATATCTGCTTTTTCGCCCGGCATCAAATCGCCTTTGAAAATCCAAACCTTAACGCCGATTTTACCCATGATTGTATCAGCTTCGGTAAAACCGTAATCAACGTCTGCTCTGAGTGTCTGAAGAGGAATTCTTCCTTCTTTTGCCCACTCTGAACGAGCGATTTCAGCACCGCCCAAACGTCCTGATACCATAACTTTGATACCCTGAACGCCTGATCTCATTGTACGCTGCATAGCTTGTTTCATTGCACGTCTGAATGCAACACGTTTTTCAAGCTGCTGTGCAATATTTTCTGCAACTAACTGAGCATCAGCATCAATTCTTGCAACTTCAACAACATTGATAATAACAGGTTTTCCGATATATTTGGAAACTTCCTGCCTTAAATCATCAATACCTTGACCGCCTCTGCCGACTACAATACCGGGTTTAGCAGTTACGACGGTAATTGTTGTGTTTTTGTCTTCTATTCTTGAAATTAAGACTTTAGAAACACCCGCTGCGTACAATTTTTTCTTAATGAATTTTCTGATTTTGTAATCTTCTTTTATAAAAGTACGGTATTCTTTGAACGAAGCATACCAGTTGCTTGCCCATGATTTTATTATACCTACTCTAAATCCGTTTGGATGTGTTTTTTGTCCCATTTTTTATACCTTTATCTTTTACCTTCTACTTTTCATCGCTTACTTTTAACGTAAGATGAGATGTACGTTTTAATCTTCTGTAAATTCGACCCTGTGCTCTCGGTTTTGCGCGTCTGAGAGTTTGACTTTCGTCAGCAAAGATTTCAGAAATCTTTAATGATTCCGGGGAAACTCCAAACTTTTCCTGAGCATTTGCAATAGCTGCCTTTAAGTTCTTTTCAACAACTCTTGCTGCAAAGTAAGGCATAAAACGTAACATATCCTGAGCTTCAAGAACCTTTTTGCCGCGAACTTCATTAATTACACGGCGCAATTTTCTTGCTGTCATTTTTATATCTGTTTGTTTTGCTTTAGCTTCCATTTTTAATTTCCTTTTTTCTTTTTGTTATCTCTTTTGAGAATCCGAAACTTGTTCGGAATGAAATATCCGTTTTGCGGTTATTTCACTTTAGCTGAACCTGCATGCCCTTTGAATAATCTTGTAGGTGCAAATTCACCTAATTTGTGACCAATCATCTGCTCAGTAACATATACCGGAACGTGAGTTTTCCCGTTGTGAACAGCGATTGTGTGTCCTAACATATCAGGTACAATCATAGATGCTCTGGACCAAGTCTTTATTACTTTCTTTTCAGAAGTAGCATTCATTTTTTCAATTTTCTTTTGTAGAGCTTCTTCTACGTATGGACCTTTTTTTAATGAACGTGCCATTAATATTTTCTCCTTATGGTTTGTTTTTCTTTTTGTTACCGACTATTAATCGGTTTGCACTTTTTGTGGTGTTTATATATTGCTTGTCAGCGATACTCACACCGCCTTGCGCAATTATTTACCTTTTCTTCTTCTTACAATCAGTTTGTCAGAAGCTTTTCCGGATTTTCTTGTCTTATAGCCAAGAGCCGGTTTGCCCCAAGGTGTTTTAGGATGTCCGCCGGGGCCGGTTTTACCTTCACCACCACCGTGAGGGTGATCGCAAGGATTCATTGTTACACCACGAACTGTCGGCTTGATACCTAAGTAACGTTTTCTTCCTGCCTTACCCAAAGATAAGTTTTTGAATTCAGAGTTACCAAGAACACCAATTGTTGCCAGACATTCTTTTCTTACCATTCTCATTTCTGAGGACGGAAGTTTGATTGTAACATAATTACCTTCTTTAGCCATTACCTGAGCTGCATTACCTGCTGCTCTGACCATAACTCCGCCACGACCAGGGTTAAGTTCAACGTTATGAACCATAGTACCTAACGGAATCAGTTCAAGCGGAATTGCATTACCTGTCTGAACAGGTGCTTCAGGTCCGCTTATAATAGTATCACCAACATTCAATCCTTCCGGTGTTAATATATATCTCTTTTCACCGTCAGCATAGAATACCAATGAAATTCTTACGTTTCTGTTCGGGTCGTATTCAACAGTTTTTACAACTGCAGGTACACCGAATTTTTCACGTTTAAAGTCAATTACACGGTATTGTCTTTTTACACCGCCACCTTTATGACGACATGTAATTCTACCCGTATTATTTCTTCCTGCTGTTTTCTTAACTTTCTTCAACAGGGATTTTTCCGGAGTCATTGTAGTGATTTCGCTGTAATCACTCTTTGTCATTCCTCTTTGTCCCGGAGATGTAGGGTTGATTTTTCTGATTGCCATTTTTTTCTCCTTTTTTGGCTTTGGTTTACTTTTTCCGCCTGTGCAATCACAGATTGCTTCGTTCGCTTCATTTACATTTTGCTCACAACGGCGGTGATATTATGTTCCGCAACCTGCTTGTCTTGTTATGCAACAAGCCAACCTGTTGCTCCACACCGGCTTTCGCCTTTCGGGACTTATGCCATTCGCCCCGATACAACTGCTTATACAGCTGTTAATACTTCAATCGGATCACCTTCGATGGTTACGATTGCTTTTTTAGAACTGTCTGTTCTGCCGAATTTATATCCCATTCTCTTTGAGTGAGAAGGCATATAAACCGTATTTACGCTTTTAACTTTTCTTCCAGGAAAAGCTAATTCTATTGCCTGAGCTATTTCAACTTTTGTAGCATCTTTTCTTACTTCAAAAGTGTATTTGCCCAAACTCATAGCCATACGAGATTTTTCTGTAATCAAAGGCTTTTTGATTACGTCGTATAACTTTTCTGTATTTGTTCTTTCTTTACTCATTTTTTTATTCCTTTATTGTTAAATTATTTGCTTAATCTTTCGGTAATTTCGTTAACAGCTGCTTCAGTAATAACAACGCTGTCAGCTTCCAACAAATCTTTTACGTTAAGGTTTGACGGAAGTAACAATTTAACTGAAGGAATATTTCTTGCTGCTAATTCCAAGTTTTGGTTTTCAGCTGCTTTTAAGTCAGCAACGATTAAGATTTTGCCGTTAAGGTTTAAAGATTTCAAAGCGGAAGCCATCAATTTTGTTTTAGGTTCAGCCAATGTTGAGAAATCTTTAACAATAACAAGCTGTTCTTTTCTTGAAGACAATGCTGATTTCAAAGCTAATTTTCTTGCTTTTTGAGGCATTGAGAAAGAGAAATCTCTTGGTTTTGGGCCAAAGATTACGCCGCCGCCTGCAAACAACGGAGAACGAAGAGAACCTGCTCTTGCTCTGCCTGTACCTTTTTGTTTCCAGGGTTTTTTGCCGCCGCCTGATACTTCAGATCTTGTCTTAGCGCAAGCTGAACCCTGACGGCCGTTATTTAATTGTCTTCTCAATGCTAAGTGCATTACATGTAAATTAGGTTCTACACCAAAAACATCTTTTGATAATGTGATTTCGCCTAATTTTTCACCTGTTGTGCTTAATATTTCTTTTGCCATTTTTCTTTTTCCTTTTGCTTTCCGTCTACCCCTTTCCCTTTTGGGTTTTATTTGGCAGAAGCGGGTTAATTCATTTACATTTTTTATTCTTAATGTCTTGGATTATTGCTTCACTCTACGCAAAATCCACTAGTTCCATTTTGTTCTTGTAGGAACGATTGTTACCAATCTACCTTCGCATCCCGGAACGGAACCTTTTACCAAAACTAAATTCTTTTCAGCATCTACCTTAACTAACTTTAGTTTAGTAACGGTAACTCTTTCGTTACCCATATTGCCGGCCATTCTCTTGCCTTTGATTACACGGCTCGGAGTTGTACCTGCGCCGATAGAACCAGGTTCTCTGTGGTTCTTTGAACCGTGACCCATTGGTCCTCTGCCGAAGTTCCATCTTTTAACTGTACCCTGGAAACCTTTACCGATTGATTTTCCTGTTACGTCAACTTTTTCTACGTTATCAAGAACTGATAATTCGATTTTGTCGCCGACTTTGTAATCCTGAGGATTATCAACACGGAATTCCTGTAAGTGTCTGTAATTTTCCAGGTTGTTTTTCTTGAAATGACCTATCTGAGCTTTTGTCAAGTGTTTTTCTTTTGCTGCAACAGTACCAACCTGTATAGCATTATAACCGTCTGTTTCTACAGTTTTAATCTGAGTAACAACGATATCGTCTACTTTGATAACAGTTACAGGAATTGCCAAACCTTGTTCATCAAAAATTTGAGTCATTCCCAATTTCTTACCTATTACACCTAGTGTCATATTCTACCTTTCTAGCTAGCCCTACTTGCTGCACAAAAAATCGTGCCACTTTTCGGGTTTGCATTTTCACTTGCGAGCGCTACGTCTTGCTTAATTACTTTACCTTAACGGGGACTTTCACCCCACCCTTCTTGCGAAGGTGTCCAATTATAATAATTGGTCGCAGTTCACATTATATGCATAATGCTTATTCAATTTTCAATGCGGGCTATTATAACTTAACGTTAATACTAACACCTGCAGGAAGATCTAATCTGCTTAACTCTTCAGTTGTCTGTTGAGTTG
>DBXD01000009.1:18574-35262 GCA_002309425.1 Cyanobacteria bacterium UBA1221 | reverse complement strand
AAATGTTCACGAGATTTTTTATCTACGTGTGGGCTTCTCAAAACGCAATATATACGTCTTTTTGTAGGTAAAGGAATCGGGCCTGCAACTTTAGCGTCAGTTCTTTTTGCTGTTTCTACGATTTTGTCTGAAGATACGTCAATAAGTTTGTGGTCGTATGATTTCAAACAAACTCTGATTCTTTGTCCTTTTGTGCTTGCCATTTTTATTCCTTTTCTTTCTTTTATGTTTTACACATACTGAGCGGTTGGTCTTCTCATCCGCTCACTGCTTGGGTAAATCAGCTATTTGTATATATTTCGGACATTTAACTAAAATGCTCCAAGCATACCAATGTTATTACAAACATATAAGCCTGTCAACTTGATTTTTTGCTATTTGTTAAGGGATTGTTACATGATGAAAGTTGATAAGTTTTTAAGTTATTAAGTTTATAAGTTCTTATCATATTGGATTAATCATAAAAAAGGTGTGCTAGTAAGCACACCCAACAAACTTTCTTTTCTTTCTACATATGAAATAAACCCACCTATATCCTCCCTTAGAAAGGGAGGACTATTTATAAAAGGTGCGCCGGTATGCGCACCCTACGTTCTTTGGTCAACACCCTTAGCGTGGCACTTAAGTTTATGCTATTGTATTTATACTATAATTACCACGCTCATATGTATATTTGTTAACTGTGTCATAATGGCTGTTCCAATTAGCCATATCAATAGTTGTATCACACATCAAATCACGTAAAACAGTCTGATTGTTGGCAAGCATTTTTGCCTGTTCTCTTTGTTCATCTCTGATTACTTCCAACATTGCATAAAGTGCCCCGAATTTGTATGCATCACTCATGTTGTTCGGAGCGTAGCAATAAGACCCTCTCTTGATATCATCATAATATTCACCGCGCCCAAAACTTGTCATTCCTACTCTACCTACGTTCATTTATTTTCTCCTTTCAAAAATTCTCGTCGGTCATTATAAAATATATGAATATAAAAATTTGTTATTGTTTTTACAAAAATTTACAAAATCTTCTACAGGACACCTTTTAAATATTGACCGGTAAAGGAATTTTTATTTTTTGAAACCTCTTTCGGAGTCCCTGTTGCAACTATTGTTCCGCCGTCGTTACCGCCCTCCGGACCCAAATCTATTATATAATCTGCAACTTTTATCAAATCCATATTATGTTCAATTATTAAAATCGTATTTCCCTGGTCTGCGAGTTTTTGAATTATTTTTATCAGTTTATCCAGATCGTACCAATGCAGTCCGACTGACGGTTCGTCCATTAAGTAAAGCGTTTTGCCCGTTGCACGTTTATTTAATTCAGATGCAAGTTTAATTCTCTGCGCTTCTCCGCCAGATAAAGTCGTTGCACTCTGTCCGAGTTTTATATAATCCAGACCTACATCATTCAAAGTTTGAAGTTTATTCTTTATTGCGGGAATACTGTCAAAAAATTCCAGCGCTTCTTTTACACTCATATCAAGTACATCTGCAATAGTTTTACCCTTAAACTTAACTTCCAACGTTTCTCTGTTATAGCGTTTGCCTTTACAAACAGGACATTTTACATAAACATCAGACAGGAAATTCATCTCAATTTTATTTACGCCGTCACCCTTACATGCCTCGCAGCGTCCGCCTTTAACGTTAAAACTGAATCTGCCGGGTTTATAACCTCTGACTTTTGCTTCGTTCGTTTTTGAATATAACTCTCTTATATGGGTAAATAAATCAGTATAAGTCGCTGGGTTTGAACGGGGGGTTCTGCCAATCGGCGACTGGTCAATATCAATGACCTTATCAATATTTTCAAAGCCTAAAATGTCATCAATCCCCTGCGGTTTAGGTCTGTTACCTCTTAGTTTGTGCAGGGCAAATTCATATAATAAATCCTGCATTAATGTGGATTTGCCTGAGCCTGAAACCCCTGTTAGCACAACAATTTTACCGAGCGGAATATCTACATCAACATTTTTTAAATTATTCAGGTGCGCATTTTTTACCTGCAAAAATTTACCGTTGCCTTCTCTTGTTTTGTCAGGAACCGGAATACTTTTTGCCCCACTCAGATACTGCCCTGTCAGAGAATTTTTAGTGTTAATAATATCTTCCAAAGAGCCTGATGCAACAATTTTTCCGCCGTTTATTCCGGCTTTTGGTCCGATATCAACTATATAATCGGCATTACGCATGGTTTCTTCATCGTGTTCGACAACAATAAGCGTGTTGCCGAGATTTCTCAGTTTCAGCAGAGTTTTTATAAGTCTGTCATTATCTCTTTGGTGCAGGCCGATTGAGGGTTCATCAAGAACATACAGAACTCCTGATAATCCGCTGCCGATTTGTGTTGCAAGACGTATTCTCTGAGCTTCCCCTCCCGACAAGGTTCCCGCCATACGGGATAAGTTAAGGTAACCTAATCCGACATCTTTCATAAACCGTAATCTTGCACGAATTTCATCCAAAATCTGTTTTGCAATCTGTAATTTATATCCGTCTAATTCCAGATATAAATCTTCAATAAACTGCAATTCTTCCTCGATTGACATCAGGGTAAATTCGTAAATGTTTTTCCCCAATACCGTAACAGCAAGCGGAAAAGGTTTGAGCCTTGCTCCGTTACATTTCGGGCATGGGGTAGTTGTCATATATTTTTCAATTTCTTCACGCCAGTATTCTCCGTTAGTGTCGTTGTATCTTTTTTCCAAAAACGGAATTACTCCCTCAAACTGGCGGTATTTTGTTTCATAATAATGTGTGCCGAATCGTTTGACTCTGAATTTTATAATATCATCCGAGCCTTTTAGAATTATATCTTTTTGCGCTTTGGTTAATTTGTCAAACGGTATATCCATTGGAATCCCGTAATGCGAGCAAACGGATTTCAGCATATCGTTGTAATAGTCCGTAGAGGTTCTTGACCAGGGATAAATTGCCCCGTCATTCAGGCTTTTTGTGCCGTCAGGTACAACCAAATCAGGGTCTATTACAAAGTCCGCACCTAAGCCTGAACATCTTTCGCAGGCTCCGTATGGTGCATTGAATGAGAAAATTCTCGGAGTAAGCTCTTCAAAACTCAGACCGCACTTGGGGCATGAAAGTTTTTCGCTGAATATAACTTCCTTTTTTTGTGAAACAATATCAACGATTGCAATTCCGTCTGCTTTTTTTAGTGCTATCTGAACGCTGTCCGCAATCCTTGATTGTGCGGTATCTTTTACAACAATACGGTCAACCACGACACTTATGTCGTGTTTTTTTGTCTTTTCCAATTCTATATCATCTTCATCAAGATTGTATGTTTCTCCGTCAACTTTTACGCGCACAAAACCCTCTTGCTGAAGTTCCTTGAAAAGTGAAGAGTACTCCCCTTTTTTACTTCTTACAACGGGTGCAAGAATCTGGATTTTTTCGCCCTCGCCGAGCTTGAGAATACTGTTTACAATCTCATCCAGTGACTGAGGTTTTATCTCATCTCCGCACTCGGGACAATGAGGTGTCCCTGCTCTTGCATACAAAAGTCTTAAATAGTCATAAATTTCCGTCACCGTGCCGACAGTTGAGCGGGGATTGTTGCTGGTTGATTTTTGGTCAATGGAAATTGCAGGAGAAAGTCCGTCAATATATTCAACATCAGGTTTGTCCAGTTGCCCCAGAAATTGTCTGGCATATACGGAAAGACTCTCCACATACCGTCTTTGCCCTTCCGCAAAGATTGTATCAAAAGCAAGTGATGACTTCCCGGAACCTGAAACTCCTGTAAAAACAATCAATTCGTTTTTTGGAATTTCTAGGGAAACATCCTTTAAATTATTCTCTTTTGCACCTTTTATAATAATTTTGTCAAGCATAACTACATGATGGCACAAAAAATTTTTTTGACAAATTCTCTTCTTATCGGCTTTTTATTATTATTTACACAACATATCAATAAGTTTTCTGTGCAGTTTTACGTTGTGAACACGTATTATATCGACTTTTCTTTCAATAGCCAGAGTGTTTAGGGCGGCAGTAAAAATATCTTTTGTCTGATTGTCGGCATCAGGCATGTCCAAAAGGCTTTTGCGGGATAGTCCCAACAGTATCGGACAATCAAGCCCCCTGAGTTCTTCAACACGCTTTAATATTTCAAAATTGTGTTCTCTTGTTTTCCCAAACCCTATACCGGGGTCAATTATTATATTTTCTTTTTTAATACCGTTCATATGCGCAAAAGCAATTTTATCATTCAAATCGTTATAAATCTCGTCCATTAAATTTTCATAACTCGGATTGTCCTGCATAATATCAGGTGTACCTTTTGTGTGCTGAATTATTACGGGGCAATCGTAATCTGCTATAACTTTAACCATATCCTTATCATAACCGAGTCCTGATACGTCATTAATTGCGGTTGCTCCGGCATCAAGACATTTCCTTGCAACTTCGGCACACCGTGTATCAATGCTTACCGGAATATCTATATTATGGCCGCTTATATATTCTAATACGGGTATAATTTTTTCTAACTGTTCCTCGGGATTAACAGGGGCAGAGTACGGTTTTGTGGATTCCGCACCGATATCAATCATATCAGCACCTTCTTCAATCATTGAGTTAAGGTGTGTTATGGCATCTTCATATTTAATATATTGTCCGCCGTCGGAGAAGGAATTGTTTGTAACATTAAGAATTCCCATAATCTGGGTTTTTACACTGTCCCTTGCGGATATTTTGATGTAATCTTCGATTTTTCTTCCGAGCTGCCTGAGTCCAAAGGGCTGAACCCCCAGTTTTACCGCAATTTTTTGAAGTTGGGAAATACTTCCGCCCAAAATACAATTTGCATTTTCTATCATGCCCGTAATTGTATCTTTTGGGGTTGCACAATCCGCACCCACAGACAAAGCCGACTGCTTTAATATATTTGCCTGAGCTGCGGTTAAACCGTATATTTTCAGATTTTTATATCTGAATTTATCAACCATTCTGGGGGCATACGATTTATCGTAATCGATTGAATTTATTTCAGATAGCAAATCGCAATTTACAAGTTCTTTTATTAAAAAATCATTCATGAAAAAAGTTTAGCACGTTTTATATCTATAATCAACGTGCTAAACTTTTATATGTTTTATAAATTACTAAGCGGCTTTACGATTTGTACTAATTTTGTCCAAATCATACACTGCGGTACGAACAACTTCGCCAACACCTGTGATAAATACAAATACTGCTGCCAGACCGCCGATTGCCTTGCCAAATTTGCCGGTAAACATTGCTTTCATAAATTTAGGCATCTTTGAATTTTTCGCCCAGTTAGCAATAGAACTTGTCAGCTTCTTTGTATTAACTTTCAGGGCATTCCATAGAGATTTTGACTGATTTATAGGTTTAACCATTGCTTCTGTCGCCTGGTTTGCCATTGTTATTCCTCTGCTAACCTGTGCACCTGAAGGGAAAGCTCTAAATGCTTTTGCACCTCCTGCGGCTGCACCTGCTCCGCCGACTATAAATGCAGTATCCCGTACCGCCCCATTACCGTCGCGGTTGTCATCAGGACTACCCGTAAATGCAATTTTATTCATCATTACAGGACTAAGCGGCATTGTTGCACTCCTCATACATTGGTACACCATCTACATAGCCACCGTCACTCACTACTTGATTTACACCATCAACAGGTTCCCCGCCAAGCTGCTTTACTGCAGCAGTAGCACCACCGGCAACACCCATTGTTTCAACAAAAATTTGTTTAGGATTCAATTTTTTAGCCCAATCTACAAATTTAGTTTTCCAATCAGCGAGTTTAGCTACTATCTTTTTGCCTTTGAGGTTATTCCATAAACTGCTCAATTTCTTTCCGGCTTTAGTATCCAGTGCGCTGCCTTTCATCTGAGCGAATTTAGCACCTGCTTTTTCGTAGAGTTTAGACCCTTTGAAGAAAGTCTTGCCTTTTTGGAATAATTTTCCGACAAAGCCTGTACCTTTCTTAGCAAAACCTTTGACAGACTGAACAAGTTTTGTCTGACCCAGTCTTTCTAAAACCTTCAAGGTGCCTGCAGCACCCCATCTCAAACCGCCCCATCCGATAGCTACGGGGATTAAGCCTGAGAGGAAGTTTATGCCTTTATTCAAGACCGGAACATCTTTGGTCTTTTCCTGAAGAGTTGCTAGGTCGTGTTGGGATTGTTTCCAAGCCTCCATGTCATTTCGCGCATCTAACTCAACTAATGCAGGATTATAACCTCCATTATCGGTATCGGTAACTTCCTCATAGGGAGTGAATCTCTCATCCTGAAGTCTGCGGGCAAATGATTGCTGTTTATGACTGTTTAATAAATTTGGTTGTATTGTTAACATACACACTACTCCTTTTTCAGAGAATTAAAAACACCTAAAAAAATTTTTTTGCTTTTTTTTAGTGTTATATTAATAAATTGTTACAAATATCTGTACATTTCTATTATCACATATTTTCTCAGTTTTGTAAATTATTTGTGAAGAGATTATAAGAGTTTTTATAAACTATTGTATTACCCCGATGTTTGTTATACGGTAATGAAAGAGGAAAGTCTTAAAAGGAGAAATTATGAACGAGCTTTTAAAAAAGACTGCGGCAGAGCAGAGTAAAGCGTTGAAGAATAAAGAAATTTCGGCAGTCGAATTAACACAGGCTGCATTTGAAAGAATTGATGAGTTGGATGAAAAGTTGGGGACTTTTAATTCACTAACTAAAGAAACAGCGTTAGATACAGCAAAAAAAGTTGATGAGAAAATTGCAAAGGGGGAAGAATTACCGTTATTAGCAGGTATTCCGCTTGCCCTAAAGGATAATATGAATCTGATTGGTTCAAAAACAACGGCATCAAGCAAGATTCTGGAAAACTTTGTGTCCCCGTTCAATGCGACAATTACCCAAAAATTGTTGGATAACCTTGTTCCAATTGTCGGGAAAGCAAACTTAGATGAATTTGCAATGGGTTCTTCGAACGAAAACTCGGCATTCAGAAACGTAAAAAACCCGTGGAATTTAAACAAAGTCCCCGGCGGTTCATCAGGCGGTTCTGCGGCAAGTGTTGCGGCATGCGAAGCAACTTTGGCTTTGGGCTCTGATACCGGCGGCTCAATCAGACTTCCCGCATCTTTCTGCGGTATTGTAGGTATGAAACCGACATACGGCAGAGTATCCAGATACGGTCTTATTGCTTTTGCATCATCACTTGACCAGATCGGACCTTTTGCACGTTCTGTTGAGGATGCGGCAAACCTTCTTGAAGTAATTTCAGGTCATGACCCGAAAGATTCAACTTCTTTAAATCTTCCAGTTGAACATTATGCCTCAAGCCTGAACAATGATATTAAAGGCAAAAAAGTCGGTGTAATCAAAGAATTGATGTCGGAAGGTTTGACGGAAGATGTTTCTAAGGCGCTGCAAAATGCGATTGAAACATACAAGAACCTCGGCTGCGAGATTGTTGAAATTTCTCTGCCAAGACTTAAATATTCTATCGGAATATATTATATATTGGCAACGGCAGAGTGCAGTTCAAATCTTGCAAGATTTGACGGTGTAAGATACGGTTACAGAACACCGGATGCAAAAAATCTGATGGAATTATATACAAGAACAAGAGCGGAAGGTTTCGGCCCTGAGGTAAAACGCCGTATAATGCTCGGTACATACGCTCTGAGTTCTGGTTACTATGATGCATACTATAAAAAAGCACAGCAGATGAGAGCGTTGGTAACCGAAGATTTCAAAAAAGCGTTTGAACAGGTTGATATATTAATATCTCCGACTTGCCCGAATACGGCATTTGATTTGGGTTCAAAAGCATCTGATCCGCTTGCAATGTATTTGACCGATATCGCAACAATTTCGGCGAACCTGGCAGGTATTCCCGGAATAAGTGTTCCGGCAGGTTTTGACAAAGACGGTATGCCGATTGGGTTACAGATATTGGCACCGCAATTACAGGAAAGCCGTTTGTTCAATATGGCACACCGCTTTGAACAGGCTCACGAATACTATAAACAGTTAGCTAAAATATAATTAAACAGTTAAAATAAAAGTCAGCCGCAAGATATGTGTTTTACGGCTGATTTTTTATAAAAAAGGAAAGTGATGACGGATATTTTTTCAAGAACCGAACTATTATTAGGTAAAGATGCACTGGACAAACTTGCGGCATCACGGGTTGCGGTTTTCGGTATCGGAGGAGTCGGAGGATATGTGGCGGAGGCACTAGCCAGAAGCGGTATCGGTGAAATAGATATTATTGACAGCGACAAAGTTTGTCCCTCAAATATAAACAGGCAAATTATTGCAACAACAAGCACAATAGGACAGTATAAAGTTGATGCCGCAAAAGAGAGAATGCTTGATATTAATCCGAATATCAAAGTTAATACATACAAAACCTTTTATTCTCCCGAAACTTCAAATGAATTTGATTTTTCTAAATACAATTATGTTGTTGATGCAATAGATACAGTGACCGGCAAAATTGAACTTATAACTCAGGCAGATAAAAGTAATACACCGATTATTTCCTCGATGGGCGCAGGTAACAAGATGAATCCCGCTATGTTTGAGGTTGCGGATATATACAAAACTTCCGTTTGTCCGCTTGCAAGAGTAATGCGGCAGGAATTAAAAAAACGGGGAATAAAAAGTTTAAAAGTAGTATATTCAAAAGAACCCCCGATAAAGGTATCCCAAATACCGGGGGAAAAAGCTCCGGGAAGTAATGCTTTCGTTCCGCCGGTTGTTGGTCTGATTATCGCAAGTGAAGTTGTTAAAGACTTGATTTGTTATAAAAAATAAAAAGCCCGTATGAACGGGCTTTTAAAATTTCAAAAAGTATTTTCCTTAACCTTACCTTTTTGCTGATGTTTTTAATTCATCATACTTTGTGTTTTCCTGAACTTTTTTCAAATATTTAGTCAGTGATTTGGCTACCATCTTTGAACGTTTTTGTGCTTCTTTGTCAAGAATCGCAAAGTATTCATCAATAGAGGACATTACGTACCCCTGACCATTTTCAGTATTAGAGTTCAACATATTACACTATCCTTTCTTTCAGAATTATAATCTAAACATTTTTTTTAGCCAAGTAACGTTTCTAAAATTTCGGCATTTTTTATCGCTTTTTTAGAATTTCTGACCTGGTTTCTGTACATGTACGTTCTGAGCGCTTCCCTAATAAGTTCAGAACGTGTCCGATTTTCCGAATTTGCTACACTGTCAATTTCATCAAGAAATCGTTCGGGCATCGATATTAAAACTCTTGCCATAGTAAAACCCCTTTCATTTTCCTTATTTAAATTTCCCTTACACATATAATAAGTTTTTCTGCAAATAAAAATTGCTTAAAAAGTATATATTCCGTATAAAAATCTTAACAAAAGTTTATATTAATTTAAAAGATAAACAAACTAAAATCTCCTCACATAGTAGTTTTTATCATTTTTTAGTCCGGACTTTATTTGTAAGAGATCTTCATCAATTAAAGGGTTGCTGAGAATTTTTGCAGTTTTTTCTCTTATTGTATATTCATCTGTTGTACTTGTTGTTCTTATAATACGTTTAAGTGTTTCCCTGTCAATTTTGTCATAAAATATATTTACTGCTTCTAATTCCCAATACAGTTTAAATATTTCTTTGTTTATTTTATATTTACCGTCTTGTATATCAAAATCTTTTATTACATCGAGCAGTTTGAAAATTTCATTTACAAGTTTATTTGTAAAAAACTTTGTAAATTCATTATTATTTTTAAATAGGGGTAAAACATCAAGTATATTCCTGCAAATGTTTCCGTTGATATCAATTATTGCATCAAAAAAGTAGTCCGAGAGTTCCTTCATATCAATCATATTAAATAATTCAAAATAGTCGGAATTTGCGGTTAATTCTCTTATTTTTAACGAAACGGCCTCTCTTATTTTTCCGTCCTGTCCGACAAGATTATGTAAAAGGCTCAGTGCTTCTTCTTTTGAGTTTAGAGTTGAAATCTGTAATGCGGCAAACTGCTTTTGCGGTATATTACCGTTCTCAAGCATTGAAATAAGTTCGTTGTGTGAAAAATTCCCTTCTAACAAGTTCAACGCTTCATTAAAATTCTTATCCAAAGTTTCATAATAAGTGTTTTTCAAATTCAAATTCCTTATAAATCTAGTACAAATATACCATAAAGTTCAATGAAATTTGCATAAATAAGAGATTTAATGTATTATGTGTATAAAAATATTTGAGGAGATACAAATGAACACAATTGTAGCATTTTTTAAAGACATATTTTCATTTAACGAAAATGATAACGTTAAGGTAGGTCTTTCTCAATTTAAAAAAACAGAAAGTAAAAGAATATCGGAGCAAAATGTTATAAGTCGGCCCGGAGAAATGAAGCTTTCCGATTTGATGAGAAAAAGTTATTAATAATTATCGTTTATATATTTTATCCCTGTCAAAGACTCTGGCTTCAGGGTTGTACATTTTAAGGTAATTTATTACGTCTTCCGGAGAGGAAGATACATAATATAAATTTGCGGCATCTTTGTGTGCAAATTTTTGTAAAATAATTTCATCCATAAATTCTATCAATTTGTCGTAGAACCCGTTGGTATTTAAAAACACAATAGCTTTATTGTTGTAACAAAGCTGCTTTTGTACAATTATTTCAGCAACTTCTTCTAATGTTCCGAAGCCTCCGGGTAAAGCGATTACCGCATCGGAAAGTTCATCCATTTTGGCTTTTCTTTCTCTCATTCCGGCGGTCAGATAAAATTCGTCACAGATTTTGGCGGATACTCCAAAATCATTAAGCCGTTCAGGCATTACTCCGTATAATTTGCCGCCGGATTGCTTTAAATTCCCGGCACAAGCCCACATTAGTCCAAGCCTGCTTCCGCCATAGACCATTTCAAAATTATTTTCTGCAAGTAAGCTCCCTAATTTTGATGCATCTTTATAATATATTTCTTCAAGGTAGTCGCAGGAAGAAGCAAACACGCAGACTCGCTTAATCATTAAATCCTCCTCCGACAAGGTAATAATTAGAACAGCTTACTCCTGTTCCGACAGGGGAACAATCAATGCCCTGTTCTTCTATGCGCATATTACCCCCAAGCGGCTCAATTTTTTTGCCGTAAACCGCAATTCCAAAAACATCTTTTCCCCAGATATTGGGAGGCAGTTTCCCGTTTACATCGAAAGTCATTATAAACTTTGTATCTTTGTCTTTTTCGTCAGGCACGTCTTTTATTCCGACAATTATATTATTGTTTGTATAATAATATTCGTCCATGTGCAGGTTATCATCTTCTCCAACAAAAGAGCGATTCATATACTTGATTTTGTAATTTCTGGGCGTTTTCGCTTCACTCAGCCTGAAATATGGTTTTAGTAATTCAATAATTAAATCTTCTCTTTTTTCGGGTGTGTTTGCACGGCGGAAACTTGTTAAAATTTCGGACTGTTCTTGTTTTAATATTGCATCATGAGCATAAATCAGCTTTTTATAGCAATCTTCCCATTTCGTAATAAGATTTGCCTGTACGGTGGATTTTATTGATGTCGGCATAAATACCAAACTTATGGCAAATAAAATCAGTAACGTTACGGTATATTCAGTTCGCCATTTCCCGAATTTCACAATTAACCTGCCATATCAATACGTTTTTTTTCTTCCATCAATTTGTCGTATATCCAGTCAGGAACGAAATTCTTACCTAAAATAATTTGACCGTTTAGCATATTGGGTGCGTGAAAATCCGAACCCCCGGTGACTATAAGTCCCAAATTTTCGGCAATAGAGGAGAAATATTCAACGCATGCAGGTGAATGCTTTCTGTGGTATGCTTCTATACCTCTTAATCCGTGAGTCATTAATTCTTTTATTAAAGTTTCCGCTATATCAATATCGTGCGGATGCGCAATGACGGGAATCCCGCCGGCTTCGTATATAATTTCCACGGCATCCTGCGGTGAAACGGTTTTTCTCGGAACATAAACAGGTGAATCATTATGAATGTATTTAGCATAAGCTTCAATTACGCTGCTTGTCCCGCCTGCATTTGTTATTGCCTTTGCAATATGCGGACGTCCGATACTTCCTCCGGGTGCAACTTGTTTAACAATATCGTCAAATTTTATTTTAATACCTTCTTTTTTTGCAAGTAAAGTAATAATTTCATTAACTTGCTCAATTCTGGCTGCTTGCTGGGTTTTTAGGAGCGTTTTAAAATCCTCATCCCCCGTATCCATCATGTATCCCAAAATATGGACTTCGTATTCTTTATATAAAGTATTAATTTCAACACCCTGAATGACTTCTAAATTTTTATTATTATTTTTGATGTAATCTTGCGCAACCTGCCAGGACAATATGTTGTCATGATCAGTCAAAGCAATAACCTCTAACCCGGCATCAAGTGCGGCATCAACAATTTTTTCCGGTGAAAAAGCACCGTCAGAAAAATGTGTGTGGATATGAAAATCTGACTTCATTGACTGCTTCCCTCTTTTTCTTCTTTTCTACTACAAAAAAATCTTTTAACAGCAACGGCGCTTCCGGAATTAGGGTCAATATCCACAATAACCGCATTTATTTGCTTAGGACCGCTCATTGCGACTTCATAATGCTCAGGCAGAGAAGTTAAAAATCGATTTAGTGAAGTTTGGTAATCCATTCCGATTACTCCGTCAATGCATCCGCAAAAACCGGCATCGGTAATATATCCGGTTTTGTTGTTCAATATAGTTTCATCCGCTGTCTGCACGTGTGTATGTGTACCGAAAAATGCGGAACAACCGAGTTCCGAACAGAATTTTGCAAAACATATTTTTTCGGCGGTGGCTTCTGCGTGAAAATCTATTACTATAATCGGAGTTATTTCTCTGATGCGTTCAATTTCTCTTTTGGCTATTTCCCACTGAGAATCTACAATATTCATAAATACTCTGCCAAGAATATTTATAACGGCAATTTTATGACCGTTAAAATCATATATATGCGAACCCTGCCCCATGCAGTTTTCGGGGTAATTAATGGGGCGTAAGAGTTTGTCCGCAGTTTCGATGTAGTTTTTAATCTCTTTTTTATCCCAAATGTGGTTTCCCGAAGTCATACAATGTATTCCGTACGAAGAAAGTTCGTTGTAATTTTTCTCGGTTAAACCAAAACCGTGCGATGCATTTTCGACATTAGCAATAACAAAACAATTATTAATATCCGTATCAATTTCCGGCAAAAATTCCGAAGGATTTTTCAAAAAATCTCTGACGGCTTCCCTTCCGGGTCTGCCCACCAGATCACCGAAAAATAAAATTTTTAGCGTATCCGAATTATTGTTTTGCATATGTACCTTTTAAATTTGTTTTAAGGTTTAATTGTTGAAGGGTTTTGAACTTTCGCCGATTAACCCTTCAACTCTTAAACTAAATTTTATTTTGCAATTTCAGTAGTTCTGAATTCTCGGACAACGGTTACTCGAATCTGACCCGGGTAATCCAGTTCATCCTCTATTCTCTTTGCGACATCTCGGGCCAATCTCTGGGAAGCCAAATCATCAAACATTTCCGCCTGAACAATAATTCTGACTTCTCTGCCTGCCTGTACGGCAAAAGATTGTTTAATACCCTCGTAACTGTTTACAATTTCCTCAATCTTCTGCAATCTCTTAATGTATATTTCAAGAGTATCACGTCTTGCCCCCGGACGGCCTGCGGAGATTGCATCGGCAACCTTAACGAGAACAGCCTCAATTGTATTTGCAACTACGTCATCGTGATGAGCTTCTATTGCATGAATAACTTCCGGCTTTTCACCGTAGCGGGAAACAATTTCAACACCTAATTGAATATGTGTTCCCTCCTGAGTTTGATCAACGGCCTTACCAATATCGTGAAGCAATCCGGCGCGTTTTGCAACCGCAACATTTGCTCCGAGTTCGGCTGCCAGCATTCCAGCAATGTGTCCTACTTCAAGCGAGTGCTTCAGAACATTTTGACCGTAACTTGTTCTGTAATACAACCGGCCGAGAGTTTTTATGAGTTCTTTATTCAAGCCCATAACTCCCATATCCAAAGCAGCATTTTCACCTTCCGTCCAGATTTTCTTTTCAACTTCTTCGTTGGCTTTTTCAACCATTTCTTCAATCCTTACGGGGTGAATACGTCCGTCAGAAATGAGTTTTTCTAAAGCGATTTTTGCAACTTCTCGTCTTACAGGGTCAAAACTTGATAATACAACCGCTTCCGGAGTATCGTCAATGATTAAATCCACGCCTGTCAATGTTTCCAGTGCTCTGATGTTTCTGCCTTCACGACCAATGATTCTTCCTTTCATTTCATCGTTTGGAAGTGCAACAACGGAAACCGTAGTTTCAACGACCTGTTCAATCATACATCTTTGCATTGTTGTTGATAATATTTCTTTTGCCTTTTCCAGAGAAGTTTCTTTTATTTTGGCTTCGTTTTCACGAATGAGCGTCATCTGCTCTTGTGCCAAATCCTGTTTTAACTGTTCAAGCAGCATATTTTTAGCTTCTTCGGCTGTCATACCTGCAATTCTTTCAAGTTCTGAGGTTTGCTTTTGTACAATTTCTGCCAGGTAATCTTCTTTTTCTAAAAGTTCATCGATTTTTTTCTGTACCTGAATGTCTTTCTCCGTGTATTCCTGAATTTTATCTTCAAGAACATCTTCTCTCTTCGCTAATTTTGCTTCTTGTCTTGATAATTCCTGTCTTCTTTCTCTTTCTTCTTCGTTTAATTTTTCTCTGTCATTTTGAAGTTCTTCAATAGCTTTGATTTTTGCTTCTTTAAATAAGATTTTTTCTTTCTCTTCTAAAGCAATACGATCCTTTTCTGTGCTCTGGAGAATCGTTTTCATCTTGTTGTGCTGGACAAACAGCACGGCGACTAAGGCTATTACCGCAATAATCGCAAGAATTAATGAAATTCCCATCGAGTATTTACCTTATCCTTTTCTATTTTTTTATAATACACGCAAGGCCCGATACATTTATCCTATCGAGCGTTTGTTCAAATTAATGCTATTCAAACAAATATCATTGCATATATTTCCAAAAATATTAACTACTACATCTGTTTATATAATATCATGGGAAAATATTTTTGTATAGTAAAATTTTAAAATTTGATACAAAGTTCAATAAAACAAATGAGATTTGTTTAATATAAAAAAGCATGTTAGAATGTTATCGGAATTAATTTGGAGAGAGTTATGGAATTAAATGAAATCAGAAAAGAATACGGACTTGTAGATTTATTTTGCAGCTTGGCTGAAATACCGTCACCTTCGCTGGCTGAAAAAAAAGTTGCAGAGTATATCAAATCTGTATGTGATAAAGATAATATATTTTGCGAATTTGATGATTACGGAAACGTATATATAAATATACCTGCGACAGACACATCAAAACCTGCTCTGTTATTGTCCTCTCACATGGATGTAATAGGAGATGATTCGCCTGTAAAAACTTATGTGGACGAAGAGGGACTTATCCACGCCGAAGGCAGAACTCTCGGAGCGGATGATAAAGCAGGAGTCGCAAATGCACTTTATTTTGCTTTGTATCTTGCAAAATCAGATATAAAACACGGTGGTCTTGAATTGGTCTTTACCAGAGATGAAGAATCAGGTATGTCGGGTATAAGACACCTTGATACAACAAAACTGAATGCAAAATATGCCCTCGTTCTTGACAGTGACAGTCTTGGTCAATTTATGACTTCAGGTGCAAGTTATACGTTGGTAAAAATTGATTTAAAAACTTTTAAAGGTGGACATTCGGGAATTGATATTGCTGACCCGGAAAGAGAAAATGCCGCAAAACTTATTGCAGACTTAGTATCAGTTCTTCCGCAGGGGGTATTTTATTCTGACGAAGTTGATCATCATGTCATAACCTCCTGTAATATAGGCGGGATTCAGTCGGGTGATATAAAAGTCACTAATATTATTAACCAAAACGCAAAAGTTTCTTATTCAATCAGAAGTTCCAGCAGAGAAAAAGAAGAAGAACTGAAAGATTTGATGAGATTCCATGTAAACGATTTCAATAAGGAATACGAAGGAATTGCTCATGCGGATTTAGTTTTTGAAGAACACCTTCCTCCTTTTGAAAAAGGTGATGATAATGTTGTTCCGCAGATGTTTGAAAAGGCTGCTAAGGCGTGCGGGGTTGAGCCTGAAATAGGTTCGTTCCACGCTGGTGCGGAAACTCATATTTATGCAAACAGTTTTAATTCAAAGAATGAAAAGATGCTGCCGTTCCTTGTCGGTCTTGCAGATGTTCACAATATGCACTGCAAAGAAGAAAATGTTTGCTATAAATCAATGCTTAAAGGCCAGGAAATCTTAAGAAAATTCTTCTTGGAATTTAATGCTTAATCTTCTGATAAGGTGTCGGAACGCAAAATCAATAATTTTATTGTAACGAAACTTAATCAGCCATTTGCATAAAAAATATCTTTATGTTATTTTTTATTTGGCTGATTATGTTTGATAGGCAAAGCCCTAGTCCGAGATTGGTGCATTAAATAGCACAAATTGCAGTATCAGGTATGAAACCAGAGAAAAAGGATGGAACTTTTCAGCCGGAGGTACACAATTAAACATAAGGAGAAAACCGATGCCAGCAGCATCAATGATTGAACTTTTAGAAGCAGGTGT